>DASZWV010000130.1:0-13994 GCA_035546115.1 Phycisphaerales bacterium | reverse complement strand
AGAGCTTCGCGAGGATCGATGCGCTCGCGGGGCCGTGCAGGGAGATGCGGTGCCAGCGGCCGGTCTCGTCGGTGATCTGGCAGTCGTCGGCGACGATGAAGCTGTCAAGACCGGCGCGGGCCCGCTCCGCGGCGTGGATGTCGACGTCGAGGAGGATGCGATCGGGGAGGTGGAGCAGGCGCAGGTCGGCGTCGATGCGGCCCTTGCGGTTGAGCCAGAAGGCGGCCCGGGTCTCGAAGTGCGGTACGCCCTTGAGTTCCTGCGTGAGCATCCGATTGAGGAAGGGGAGGGCGTCCGGGCCGGAGACCGCGATCGTCGCACGGTGGGGCATGTCGAAAACGGCCGCGTGGGTGCGGATGGAGGCGTATTCAATCTCGACGGGGTCGAAGGCCTCGACAAGAAGAATCTCCGGCGCGGGGCCGGTCGAGGGGCCATATGGGGAGAGGAGGGCGTTGCCGTCGCGATGGAGGCTGAGGAGAGGCGATGTGCTGGACACGTCGAATCGTACGGGCGATCGGCCTCGGGCCTATCGCGTCCGGCGGCGGCGCGAGGCGACGAGGGCGCCGAGGCCGACACAGAGGGCGCCGGCGGGGGCGGGGACCGCGGTCACGTTGTCAACGCCGAGCTTGGCCATGAGGAAGTCGCCGTTGAGCGCGGGCGAGGAGGAACTGAGGATGCGGAACTCCTGCGGGTTGGTCAGGAACGTGCCGAGGGGCGTGGGAGAGCCGACCGCCGTGAGGTCGGAGGCGGACAGGCCGAAGGCAACGTGGTGCCACAGGCCGTCATTGACCAGGGAGAACGACGTCGTGCTGGCGTAGCCGTTGCCGCCGAAGCCCTGGGTGTCCTTGAAGGCGATGCGGATGTCGAGCGGGGTGGAACCGATGTTGGTGATGTCCATCTCGATGCTGGTGACGCCCGCGGCGACGTAATCACCGAGCCATTGCGCGCGGTTGAACTCGATGAGGCGTCCGCTCGGGCCGCTCCCGTCGGAGACGAGTTGGAGGAAGGGGTCGGTCGCCCCGCCCGGTCCGCCGCCAAGGGTGACGGAGGGGTTTCCCGAGGCGCCGGTGGCCCAGTTCTGCGCGCCGCTGGAGAAGGTGTCGATCTGGCCAGCGACGATCGCCTGGGCGCGGCCGGCGAAGACACCCAGCCATGCAAGAACAAAGCCGCCTGCGAACACGAATCGCGTGTGCATCACATCTCTCCTGCTACGGGACCCCTGCACAGTACCACGCGGTTGTGGGGAATCGCCAGAAAAAGGCGGGTGTGAGACGCGGATTGGGCAACTCTTCGACGCGGACTCCGCGATTCTGGGGTAGAACCCGCGGAGCGGGCGGCGGCACGCTCAGCGATCCACCCCTTTCTACGATCGGGGGACATGCCGACCACCTCACAGAGCCCTTCTGGACATTCGTCTCCTTCTGCGCCACGCCATTGGCCGGTCGCAAAGGTGCGGCAGACGTTCATCGAGTTCTTCCTGAGCAAGCCGAGCGCACCACCCAACGGGCACACGTTTGTGGCGTCCTCGCCGGTGGTGCCGCACGACGACCCGACGCTGCTGTTCACCAACGCGGGGATGAACCAGTTCAAGCCGTGCTTCCTGAACCAGACCAAGCCGGGCTCGCCGCTGCACGGGCTCAAGCGGGCCGTGAACAGCCAGAAGTGCATCCGGGCGGGTGGCAAGCACAACGACCTGGAGGACGTCGGCAAGGACACGTACCACCACACCTTCTTCGAGATGCTCGGGAACTGGTCTTTCGGCGACTACTTCAAGAAGGAGGCGATCGAGTGGTCGTGGGAGCTGCTCACGAAGGTGTACGGGCTGCCCGCGAGCGCGCTGTACGCGACGTACTTCGAGGGCAACGAGGCGGCCGGGCTCAGGCCGGACGATGAGACTCGCGAGCTGTGGCTGAAGTTCCTGCCGCCGGAGCGCGTGATCCCCGGGAACATGAAGGACAACTTCTGGGAGATGGGGGAGACGGGGCCGTGCGGGCCGTGCACGGAGATCCATGTCGATCGCCTGACGGCGATGGGGATGGAGAACCGGATGGTCGCCCACAAGGTGAACGCGGGCGATCCGAACGTGATCGAGATCTGGAACAACGTGTTCATCCAGTTCAACCGCGAGGCGAGCGGGGAGCTCAAGCCCCTGCCCGCCAAGCACGTGGACACGGGGATGGGCCTGGAGCGGCTGACGTCCGTCCTGCAGCACAAGGCGAGCAACTACGACACGGATGTGTTCTTCCCGATCTTCATGGAGATCGAGAGGCTGACCAAGGGGCGGCACGCGTACCACGGCCGCCTCGGCGCGGCGGACAAGGACCACACCGACACGGCGTTCCGGGTGATCGCCGACCACATCCGCACGCTGACGTTCGCGATCACGGATGGGGCGACGCCGAGCAACGAAGGGCGCGGGTACGTGCTGCGGCGCATCCTGCGGCGCGCGGTGCGGTATGGGCGGCAGACGCTGGGCCTGGAGGCCGGGTTCTTTGCGAAGCTAGTGCCGGTGGTGGTGGAGAACTTCGGCGGGTTTTTCCCGGAGCTGCGGAAGAGCCCGGACCGCGTGGCGGAGGTCGTCCGCGAGGAGGAGGACAGCTTCGGCAAGACGCTGGACCGCGGGCTGAAGCTCTTCGCCGAGGCGGCGGAGCGGGCGCAGGCGGCCCGGCACGCGGGCGCGGGCGAGAAGGACTTCGCGGTGATCTCGGCGGAGGATGCGTTCAAGCTGCACGACACGTTCGGGTTTCCGATCGACCTGACGATGCAGATGGCCGACGAGCGGCAGGTGAAGGTCGATTTCGCCGGCTACGAGAGGCTGATGGAGGCCGCGAAGGAGAAGGCCCGCGCGGGATCCGGCACGAAGTTCTCCGCGGCGGGCACGGGGATGACGCTGCAGCCGGACACGCTGGCGCGCCTGGAGCACCAGCGCATCCCGAAGACCGAGGATGCGGACAAGTACCACGGGCGGATGATCACCGCCACCGTGCGGGCCATCTGGAACGGGCACAACTTCGACGAGCACGCCCGGGCGAGCGTGGGGACGCTCAAGCCGATCGGGATCATCCTCGACAAGACGAACTTCTACGCGGAGATGGGCGGGCAGGAGACCGACCACGGGACGATCATCTCGGAGAAGAAGCGCTCGGAGTTCCGCGTGGAGCACGTGCAGAGCTTCGGCGGGTACGTGCTGCACTCGGGGCTGGTGACCAAGGGGGAGATCGGCGTCGGCGACACGGTGGAGCTGCACGTGGATTCGGCGCGGCGATCGGCGATCGCGGCGAACCACACGGCGACGCACCTGCTCAACCTCGCGCTGCGGGCGAGCCTTGGAGAGGGCGTGGACCAGAAGGGATCGCTCGTCGCGCCCGACCGGCTGCGCTTCGACTTCTCGATCGCCCGGCCCGTGGATGCGGAGACGCTCTCGAAGATCGAGGCGAAGGTTCGGCACGACATCAACGAGGACCTCACGGTGTACGCGGACACCGCGCCGCTGTACGTGGCCAAGAGCGTGCGGGGGCTGCGGGCGGTGTTCGGCGAGCAGTACCCGGACCCGGTGCGCGTGGTGTCGATCGGCGTGCCGGTGCGTGACCTGCTGGACAGCACGGACAACCCGGCGTGGGGCGAGGTGTCGATCGAGTTCTGCGGCGGCACGCACGTGGAGAGCACGAGCCAGATCCGAACCTTCGCGCTGGTGAGCGAGGAGGCGGTCGCCAAGGGGATCCGGCGCATCACGGCGCTCACGGGCGTGGCGGCGCAGGCGGCGATGGAGGCGGCGGACCGGATGCAGGAGCGCATCGCGCACGCGGCGACGACGCAGGGCTCTGCTCTGGCGGGCGCGGTGCAGGAACTCGGGGCGGAGCTGGACACGCTGACGGTTCCGGCCTCGCGCAAGGCGGAACTGCGGGCGAAGCTCGCGGCGCTTTCCGAGCGTGTCAAGGGCGAGCAGAAGCAGGCGGGCGCGGCGCGGGCGAACGAGGCCGCGGCGCGGGCGAAGCTGATCGCCGAGGATGCCGCTCGCAACGCGGCGCAGGTGATCGTGGCGGTGCTGGAGGCGGGGAGCGACCGCAACGCGATGCAGCACGGGCTGAACACGGTGGTGCAGGTGAACCCACGCTCGGCGGTGATGCTCTTCTCGCCGGATGAGGTCGAGGGGAAGGTGTCGATCGTCGCGGCGGTGCCGATGGCGCTGATCCACAAGGGCCTGAAGGCGGGCGACTGGGTGCGGGCCGCGAGCGAGGTGGTCGGCGGCAAGGGCGGCGGGCGGCCGGAGTCGGCCCAGGGCGGCGGCACGAACCTGGCGAGGGTGAAGGAGTCGATCGAGTTGGCGGGGAACTATGCGCGGAAGCTGGTGGGGTTGTGACAGGCCCGAATGACCGAATAGCGGACCATGGCTAACAGCGAGGAGAACTCGGGCGCGGGCAAGGACCCCCGACTGGAAATCCCGGAGGTTCTCCGTCGTCCTGTTCCCAAGCCGGAGGCGCTAAAGGACTACGAGCGGGCGGAGCGTGCGGCCAAGAAGTCCCGCGTATCCGACGAGGCCAAGCAGGCCACCGGTTGGGCCATCGCCATGGACTTTGTCTGGACGTTTGCCGCCGCGGGCCTGATCGGATGGGCGATCCAGAAATGGGCCTGGCCGGCCGCAGCGCCATGGCCGTTGCTCGTGGGCCTGCTCGTAGGAATCGTGGCGGGCATGGTCCGGTTCATCCGAGAAGCGATCAAGGCCAACCAGTAGGTTCTTGGGGTGCTGCGGGGGGGAGAGAGGTGATTCCAGGTCGAAATCGAGGATCGTCCCCGCTACCCTTTGCCCCTTCCAAAGGCCGCATGGCGCTGGGAGCCCGAACGCCTCAATGACCCCTCCCTCGACCCCTCCAAATCCTCCGGTTCGCATGTTCCGCGCTCGTCACATTCTGGCGCTGGGGTGCGGCGCGGTGGTGTTTGGCACGCTCATCGGGGCGGGGACCGGCGTGGCTGCTTCGTGGGGAACCTCGCAGACGATCGCGTCGGCCGCAATCATGTCCGGCCTGATTTGGCTGTTCGCGGTGCTCTTGGGCGTGCAGACGCTCGTCTTGGGGACAGGTTTCGCGGTGGATCGACTTGGCCCGGGCGTCCTGGCCTCTTCGATGGCCCGAATGCTTGTCGCGCTGTTGGTGGGAGTTGTCGTGTACTTTCTCGTCAGGCCCGAGGGGCATACTTACTGGACGTGCTTTCTGAGCGCGGGCCTGCTGGCGCTGACGACCGAGGCGAGTTGGGCCGTTCGAACGATCAACGCCGCGACCCGCGAGACGGGCGCGATCAAGCATGGAGCCGCCTGAATGATCAGCGACGTCATGGTCCTGCTCGCATCGGAGAATCCTGTTGACCACGTGGTCAACTCGGCTCCGCAATGGGGAATCGGCAAGTTGTTCGGCATGGACAACGTCTGGCTTTGGAACGCGCACGTCGGCACGCTGCTCCTCGCCGGCATCATCACCGTCGTCCTGCTCTGGTGGGCCGCCACCAAGATCAGGACCGGTCCCGAAGCCGAGGGCTCCGGCCGCTTTGTGACCTCGAACCCGCTGGCGCACGCCATCGAGGTCATTCTGACGTATCTGCGCGATGACACCGCGCGGCCGCTGCTCGGAGACAGGACCGACAAGTTCATGCCCTTCCTTTGGACTGTGTTTTTCTTTATCCTGATCAACAACCTGCTTGGTCTGGTGCCCGTGGCGGACACGACTCACCTCATCGACCATGTCACGGGGGGGCACCTTCTCTCCGGCCTGGTGGGCGCGACCGCGACTCAGAATATCTTCGTGACCGCAGCGTTGGCGTTGATCGCCGCGCTGGTGATCAACTTTGCCGGAATCCGCGAGTTGGGAGTGGGCGGCTACCTCAAGCACCTGACGGCCGGAACTCCTGCGCCGCTTTGGATCCTGATGGTCCCGATCGAGATCATGGGCACCGCGGTCAAGCCAGTCGCGCTCGCGCTGCGTCTGTTCGCGAACATGACTGCCGGACACATTCTTGTGGCCGTTCTGTTCATGTTCGCCGTGCAGGGCCTCGGGATGATCGCCGAAGCCACGGTTGGAAAACTCGTTCTGGGCGGGGTCGTGTCGGGGGTCTCGCTCGTCGCGGCCGTTGCCATTTACTTCCTCGAGCTCTTTGTGGCGTTCCTGCAGGCTTTCGTGTTCATGTTCCTCACCACCGTGTTCATCTCCCAACTCTCTCACCATGACGAGCACGAGCATCATGGCGAGCACGATCACGAGCACGCGCACGCGTGAATAACGGATCGATCGCGGCCGCCTCGCGCGGCCGTCCTGGTAACCCTCGTGCAGTTCGCAGAAAGGCAAATCTCATGAAGATCAGCTCGTTTGGATACGCGGCACTCGGCGTCCTCGGCGCCACGGCGGCCGCATCGGCGGAAGTGACCGCGGGCCAGGGCCTGGCGGCCCTCGGCGCCGGCTTCGCCGTCATCGGCGCCGGTATCGGCATCGGCCTCATCGGCAAGGGCGCGGTCGAGGCGATCGCCCGCCAGCCCGAGGCGAAGGGCCCGATTGGCACCAACATGATCCTGACCGCCGCCCTCGTCGAAGGTGTGGCTCTGTTCGCGGTCGTCGTTGGCCTGCTGGTTGGCTACCTCAAGTGATTGCACGCGACCGGACTTCGAAAGGAGTCCTGTCGCATTTTCGCCCGACCAACTTCTCGGAGTCCGTCCGATGATCCTCACAAAGCGTTCAATCGTGCTCGGTGCATCGTTCATCCTCGCTTGCGCGGGCGGCGCCTTGGCGCAGGAGCAAGAGGCCGGGCCCCTGCATGGCGGCGTAGTCCCCAAGCCAGGGGAGGGCATCACGCCCATGATCGTTGCGATCGGCGTGTTCCTCGTCGTGTTTGGCATCCTCTCGGTCAAGGTGTTCCCGATGATCACCAAGGGGCTGAAGGATCGCGAGGCGAAGATCCGCAACTCAATCGAGGAGGCCGAGCAGGCCCAGCGCCAGGCCAAGGCCGCACTGGCCCAGTACGAGCAGAATCTGGCCGCGGCCCGGGCCGAGGCCCAGAAGATGCTCGACGACGCCAAGGTTCAGCAGCAGGCGATCGCGGCGGAGCTCAAGGCGAAGTCGGATGCGGAGCTCGCCGGGCTTCGCGACAAGGCCAAGCGCGACATCGACGCGGCCAAGTCGGCGGCGATCGCGGAGATCCACTCGTACGCGACGGGCATGGCGACGTCGAGCGCGGCGAAGATCCTCAAGCGCGAGATCAACGCCCAGGACCAGCAGCGACTGGTCCAGGAGTCTCTGCGGGAGATGCAGACGGCGGGACGGGCCTGAGCGATTTCGGATTGCGGATTTCGCACGTTGGATTGTCGAGCCACGATCGATCGAGAGCACACGAATGCCACTGACCCATTCCGAGCCCGACGCCCTTGCCCGCATCTACGCCACGAGCCTGTTCTCGCTCGCCAAGAGCGAGGGCGGCCCGCAGCGCTCCGAGGAGGTGCAGGGGGAACTCGAGGACATTCTCGAACTGGCCCGCTCCAACGCGCAGTTCGGCGAGTTTCTCGCCTCGCTGATTCTCTCGGCCAAGGAACGCAAGGCTTCGCTGGAGAGGATCCTCAAGGGACGCGTGAGCGACCTGACGTACAAGTTCCTGCAGGTGCTCAACGAGAAGGGGCGGCTGGGGCACCTCTCGCCGATCGTGGCGGCGTACGAGCAGATGGTGCAGCACGCGTACGGGCGGGTCGAGGTGGATGTGTACACCGCCGCGCCGATCGACCAGCAGGAGGTGGCGGCGATCCGCGACCGGCTGAAGTCGATGCTCGGCAAGGAGCCGGTGATCCACCCCTACATCGACGAGGGGATGATCGGCGGGCTGCGGCTGCAGATCGGCGACCAGCTCATCGACGGGAGCGTCCGCACCCAGCTCCGCAAGCTGCGCGACAACCTGTCCGCAACCGGCGGGGCGGAGATCCGGTCCAAGGCCGCGGGGATGATCGAGGGGAACTGAAGAGAGACATTCACCACTGAGCGCACAGAGAGCACAGAGAAAGGCATCGAATCGGGGTTCGATCCATGAACTCCCGCCTCTCTTCGTGCTCTCTGTGTTTTCGTCGGCGAGATTCGAGGACTGAACCATGCCCAAGAAGACCGTGATGCAGATCGATGTCGCCGGCAAGCGCGTGCTCACCCGCGTGGACTTCAACGTGCCGATCGAGAGCGGGAAGATCACCGACGACCGCCGGATCCGCATGGCGATCCCGACGATCAAGTCGATCGTCGACCGCGGCGGGAGGGCGATCCTGATGTCGCATCTCGGCCGGCCCGAGGGCAAGGGCTACGAGGCCAGCGAGTCGCTCCGGCCGTGCGCCGAGCGGCTGTCGCAGCTGCTCGGCAAGCCCGTGGCGTTCCCCTCGAACGACTGCACCGACGACGCCGCGGCCAAGGGCGTCGCGGCCATGAAGAACGGGGATGTGCTGCTGCTGGACAATCTGCGCTTCGCCAAGGGGGAGAAGAAGAGCGATGCGGCGTTCGCGGGCAGGCTGGCGGCCCTCGGCGATGTGTACGTGAACGATGCGTTCGGCACGGCGCATCGCGAGGATGCGTCGATGTACGCGGTGCCGATGGCGATGGCGGGCAAGCCCCGCGTGGTCGGCCTGCTGATGGAGAAGGAACTGAAGTATCTCTCGGCGGCGCTGGCCCATCCGGCGCGCCCGTACGTGGTCGTGCTTGGCGGGGCCAAGGTGTCGGACAAGCTGCCGCTGATCCACCACATGCTCGCGAGCGGCAAGGTGGACGAGATCCTCATCGGCGGGGCGATGGCGTACACGTTCTGCGCGGCCAACGGATGGAAGGTGGGCGATTCGCGCGTCGAGAACGAGATGATCGACGAGGCGAAGAAGATCCTGAACGAGGCGATGCGGCTGGAGTGCAACCTCGTGCTGCCGCAGGACCACGTGTGCAACACGGTGTTCGCGCACGACTCGGGGGACATCAAGACCTTCGACGGTGAGGTGATCGGCGGATCGCGGGCGGGAATCCCGGACGGCTACATGGGCCTGGACATCGGGCCCAGGACGCAGACCGACTACGCGAACCGCCTGCGGCGGGCGAAGACGATCGTCTGGAACGGGCCGATGGGCGTGTTCGAGTGGAAGCCCTTCGAGGTCGGCACGCTGGAGGTCGCCGAGGCGATCGTCGAGGCGACGCGCCACGGGGCCACGAGCATCGTCGGCGGCGGGGATTCGGCGGCCGCGGCGGAGCAGTTCGGGCTGGCGGAGAAGTTCTCGCACGTCTCGACGGGCGGCGGGGCGAGCCTGGAGATGCTCTCGGGCAAGCCGTTCAAGACGGTGGAGATTCTGGACGAGGCGTGAGCCGATTGATCGCGTGTCAGTCAGTGGAGGAAGATCCACAGAACACCGCTCACGATCACAAGCGTCGCAATCGCCAGCGTCGGGGCTATCAGAAAGCAGACGATGGCGTGGGAGACGACTCTCTCGCGCCTCGATCGCCTCGGGAGTCGATGCGGCAACGCGGCCGCGGCGCGTTGCCGGGGCAGCCTGGTCCACAACCATGTTCCTATGAGGATCATTGGTGCGGTCAGGAAGGCTCCAACCAGCAAGAGCCATATCAGCGTCGAGTGGGAGTGCACGCCCTGCTTCAGATCCAAGACAACCAGGGCATAGGCGAGCACCACGCAGCAAGATCCTGTGATCGTCATCGCCAGATCGATTCGTCCGGGATGTTCGATCCACCACGGCCCGGGCGGAGGCTCATCCGGGCTCGTGCGGCCGCACTCCGGGCACTTTCTTGCTTGCTCGATCGCATCGATGCCGGCGAGGTCATAGCCGCAGTAATGGCAGAGGTGCGATTGCATGGGCAGGTACAAGATGTTTGAAGCGGCGCAGTCGTTCGGCAAGACGCGGGCGGACCGGCTCCTACCGCCACGGCGGATCCCCCCACGCGAATGACCCGGCGCCCGTCAGGAGTGTGAGAAGGGCCGCGCCGAGGCCGGCGCTCGCGGCGACCAATGTGGATTTCGCAGTATGCCGAGCGCCACGATGGAGTTTGCCCGCCGACATCCAGAATGCGAGAGTGAGAACGCCGTTGACAAGGGCGACTCCGGGGATGAAGAGAAAGATCACGCAGAAACCGAGCACTCCAAAGGGATCGTGACCCCCTGCAAATACTCCCAGAGGAAACGCTGCAATCCCCACAATCGTTGCGAAGGAGACAGGGACGACCCATTTGCGGACCGTTCCTCTGGGCCACCTCTTGCACAAGTCCGGCGTCAAGCCACCGCATTCGGGACAGACTTTGATTTCGCCCTAGTCCGGCACGCCCGCGAGATCGTGCCCGCAGTGTGTACATGTCGCCGCGTTGATCCGCCCGCACTCCGGGCAGATTCGGCCGTGCGTTGACTCGGCCAGGCCCGCGAGGTCGTAGCCGCAGGCATGGCAAGAGAGGTCTGGCACAAGCCCAGCGTACCAAACCGCAAGCGAAGTCTCCTAGCTCTGGACGTTTCGCCGCGGGCAGTTCGGGCATTGGCGTGCCGATGAGCAGCACGTCGTGGGGCCGCGGCGGGGCCTGTGAGGAGAGGCGGCGGGCACCGTCCGCATGCTCGTGCTGACGGTCAGGGCGACACGCGCGGAAGCCTCGGAGGCCGCGGCGGGGCGGGCGGGCTTCGGGGCGAGTTCGGCGAGTGGGTGACACCAGCGCATCGCGAATCTCCGGGTTCAGGCGGCAAGCGTCCCGCCGCATGCGAGCGGAGCCTTTGCAACATCCGTGCCGGACGATTTGGGGGCTTGGGCCCGTGAAAAAAGGCGGGTTCAGAGTGTGGATTCTCGACTTCAGGAACGAGTTCAGCTTCATTCCCAAGCCTGAGATAATGGAGAAATCTATCGACAAAACAGGGTTCTTGAATCGTCGCGGCCTGGATCCGACCCCTCAGGCGAGGCGTTCGGAAAAGCGTCCGGTCAGCGCTTCTTTCACATCGCTGCTCATCCGGATAATCGGTGGCCACTGACGGACCGGCCAGCCCCCCACTTCATCGCCCGGCATCTTGGGGGTGGCGTCGAAGGCGATGCGCCGGCCGCAGACGCTGGTCTGGCGGTCTCGCTCCGGGGACATGTTCGCGAGCCAGTGAAAGAAGGCGTCGTCGAGGCTCCCGAGGTCGGCGTCGGGGCCGACGATGATCGTCCAGGGTGGGAGGGCGACCTCCTCGGCGATACCGCCGATCGCCTTGATCGCTCGGAGGCCGTCGCCGGCGGCCTTCTTGTCGATCTTCGCCAGCAGCCAGAGGCCCGCGAGTTGCTCCGGCACGATCGCGTCGAGCACGCCCGGGATCCGGCGGACCCTGCGCTCGGTCGCCCGCGCGGGCTCTCCGAGCGCGGCGGTGATCGGCGACGTGGCGCACAACTCCGCGGCGGCGCCCTCGAGATGGCGGTGCGCTTCGGCCTCGCCGGCCTTGCGGGTCGCATCGAGGCCCATCTTCGTGCCCGCGCCGAGGAACGGCGTCGCGTGGTCGAGGATGTCGATCGGGCCGCGGACGAGCTCGACATCGCGGGCGGGATGGCACCGCTCGGCGACGGTGCGCATGACCGACATCGTGTCGTGCACGTCGACGTCGTCGTCCACGACGATGACGGTCTTGGTCCACGCCATCTGGCCCGCGCCCCAGACGCTGTGCATCACGCGCCGGCCCTGCAGCGGGTATGCCTTCTTCACCTTGACGATCGCGCAGTTGTGGAACGCGCCGAACATCGGCAGGTCGTAGTCGATGATGTCCGGGATGACCGTTCGCAGCAGCGGCAGGAAGAGCCGCTCGGTCGCCTTGCCGAGAAAGTAGTCCTCCTGCGGCGGCAGCCCCACCACTGTTGTTGGATAGATCGGGTCGCGCCGGTGCGTGATCGCCGTGACCTCGAGGAGCGGATAGCGGTCCGGGAGCGAGTAGAACCCGGTGTGATCGCCGAACGGGCCTTCGAGGACGCTCGGCTCCGTATCGACGAGCCCCTCGATCACGATCTCGCTGTTCGCGGGGACGTCGATCGGCACCGTCCTGCAGCGCACGAGCGGGATCGGCCCGCGGTTCAGGAATCCCGCGAGCAGGAGCTCGCTCATGCCCGGCGGCATCGGCGCGGTCGCCGCGTAGGGCAGCACGCTCTCGCCGCCGAGGGCGATGGCCACGGGCATCTTCTCGCCGCGTGCGCGCCAGGATCGCCAGTGGCGGGCGCCGTCGTGGTGCATGTGCCAGTGCATGGCCATGTGCCGCTTGCCGAGGAGCTGCACGCGGTACATGCCGATGTTGCGACTCGGAGGGCTCGCATGCCCGAGATCATCGCGGTGGATGGTGTGGATGCCCCCGAGGGTGATGTAGCGGCCGCGGAAGCGGGCGTTCCACTCGGGCCCCGATTCGACGCCGGGGATCGCGTCGTTGGCATCGGCCGGGTGGCCCACGGCCGCGAGGTCGCCGTCGAGCGGCCAGCAGCGGATGAGCGGGAGGCGCTTGAGGTCGATCTGGTCGCCCGTGAGCACGACTTCCTGGCAGATCCCATGCTTGACGACCTTTGGCGGAAGCCTGGCGAGCTCCAGCAGTTCCGGAATCTTCTTGAGTTTGTCGATGAGCGTGATGGGAGGTTCGGGCTTGGCGAGCGCGCCGATGCGGGCGGCAAGGCCCTCGAGGCCCCCGGGGGCGTCGGGGGTTTGGGAGGTGTGGCCGGGCTTGATCCCGCCCGGCGCGGCCGTATTGCAGCCGAGGGCGACTTCTACGCGGAAGTACGAGCCGAACTGGTTGATGAGCACCGGGATGTCGGAGCCCTCGACGTTCTCGAACAGAAGGGCCTTGCCGCCGCGATCGTGGAATCGCGGATCCGTGCGGCGGGTTGCCTCGCTGGGCGGATGGGGCGCCGGAGACTTGCTCTGGCGGTCGGCGAGTTCGGTGATCTCGAGGATGGGCGAGACGCAAGCCTTGATGCGCGCGAGTTCGCCGGCTTTCTCGAGTGCTTGGACAAACTCGCGCGTGGTCGCGTACATTGAGCGGAGCGTATGGCGAAGAAACGACAAACAAAGCGAAACAGGATGCGGCGTGGGCCCGCCGGCCCCGGCACAACCAGACCGGCGCCGATCGAGTCACCGCCGGGAAAGGATCGCCAGGGTGCGACCCGGGAGCGCGGCCCACGGGCCGGGAGGCCCGTGCCACGACCGGCCCACCCTCCGAAGGCGATGGACTACGCGGCGGCGTTCGACTGGCCGGGGTATTTCAACGCGGTGGCCAACAAGCCGGCGCGAGAGACGCTGATCAGGGCCCTGGAACTCTTCGAGGCGGGGGACAGGTCCGCCGAGGGGAGTACGGGCCCGCGGGAACGCATCGCCGTGGACATCGGGTGTGGCGAGGGGCGCGACACGCGCGAGTTGCTCCGGCGCGCGGGGCCGGTCCGCTGGTCCTTGATGGTGACCGACGGATCGGCGAAGGGCCTGGACATCCTGCTGGACTCGCTCAAACCCGACGAGCACAGGCGGGTGTACGCGGCCAAGTGCCGGATGGAGGAGCTGCCGCGCCGGTACGCGATCCGGAGCGGCGGCGTCCGGCACGGGGTGGAGGAACGGCGCGCGACGCAGGTGGACCTTGTGAACGCATCGTTCTCGCTGCCTTTCTGCAGCGCCCGCGAGTTGCCGGCGCTCTGGCGGTGGATCACCGATCTTGTGCGGCCCGGCGGGCGGTTCGCCGGACAGATCTTCGGAGACCGCGACACGTGGGCGCACGCTCGCAAGACCACGGGCATCTCGCGGACGAGGGTTGACCGCATGTTTAAGGGCTTCGTCTTCGAGGAACTCCGCGAGGAGGAGAAGGACGATGTGACGACCATGGGGGAGCCCAAGCACTGGCACGTGTTCCACATCGTGGCCCGCAAACGCGTGTAGGCTGCTCCGCGTGGGGTTTGCCGGGCGGGCGCGATTCCGCATCGGCGGCCCGTGCGCCCGCAGCGGGCACCGCCGATACGCTTGGAGCCGATGAGCGCCATT
>DASZWV010000129.1:0-9859 GCA_035546115.1 Phycisphaerales bacterium | reverse complement strand
AGTTCGCCGCCGACATCCCCGGCGACAAGTATCCGACGGCCGACGCCATGCTCACCGCGCTCAATGCCAAGCTCATGGGCGCGATGGGTGGGATGCTCCCGGGTGGTGGCGGGCCGCCGCCCGGCGGTGGCGGCTGAGGCGCGTTTGACCCCTCCGGTTCTCTTCCCTAGTTTTTCCGCCCGTATTCGTCTCGCGGCCCCGTCCGAACCACCCGTTCGGGCGACGCCCCGGATGGGCCCGACGGCCCGATGGAAGGATCGCCTCTGAACCGCATCGCCCGCAGCGTGCTCTTTGCCCTCGCCGCCGCGCTCCTCTGCGCGGTTGTGCCCCCCGTGGTTCGCGCCCAGGGCCTGCCCGATTCCACCGTTCAATCCACCAACCCCGATCCGAGCGAGATCGAGCAGTACCTGAACCGAGACGTTCTCAAGGACCTCGGCAAGCCCGAATCCACGGCCAAGGCGCGCAAGCGCCTCGCCGAGCCCCTCCAGCGGTCCAACGCTCGGCCGAGTTCCGTCTTCCGCCTCAAGTACTCGCAGGCGCTCATTCCCACCGTTGAGCCCCTCACCCACGACGCCAACGACGAGGTCGCCGTCAACAGCCTCCGGCTGGCCGGCCTGCTCGGGACCAAGGAAGGCCTCGACGCCGCCGAGGCTGCCCTGGCCGACAAGCGGGAGGCCATTCGCGTTGCCGCGGCAAACGCCATCAGCGTCGCGCTGGCGGCCCAGAAAGAGAACCCCGCGATTCTTCCCCGCAACGCCACCGACGCCCTCGACAAGGTGAGCGCGGCGATGGACACCGAGAAGTCGCCGCGGGTGCTCGAGGCCCTCAGCCTCGCCCTGGATAGCGCGATCAGGATCCCCAGCGCGAACCTCGCCGGCGTTCAGGCCCGCGCCCTGGCCATCGTGCTCGAGCAGGGATCGCGCCTCGCGAAGCAGAACGACGATCCAGCGTTCGATGCCTTCTTCGGGCACATCGCCAAGACGCTCTCGGACACCCTCGCGCAGGGCAACAAGAGCCGACAGAACGAGGCCGCGGGCGTCGCCGGCGACATCATCGCCCGCGCCCTCCGCCGACTCAAAGCGATCACCGAGGAGCAGCGCACCGAACTCGCGCTCGTCGTCGAGCAGTCCGAGCTGGTCATCAAGTACGCGGGCGCGCCCAAGGGATTCGCCCTCGGCACGGCGATCCGCAACTCGAAGGACAGCGAGTTCAAGAGCGGCGCCGCCGACTTGTTCCACGTGCTGACCTCCCCGCCCTTCGACCTGCCCCCCGACCGCTATCCCAAGGCGCCCTGAGCGCCCCTCCGCCCGCCGCGACCCGCCGCGGGCGTAACCTAGAGCCATGGCCCGGCTCCTCGCGCCGATCGTCGCGCTCATCCTCGGCCTCGCGCTCATCCTCGCCTCCGACCGGCCGCTCCCGAAGGCCGACTTCACGTTCGTCAACCACGGCGACGTCTCCACCCTCGACCTGCAG
This sequence comes from Phycisphaerales bacterium, assembly GCA_035546115.1. Classification (GTDB taxonomy): domain Bacteria; phylum Planctomycetota; class Phycisphaerae; order Phycisphaerales; family UBA1924; genus UBA4658. The sequence continues at coordinate 8,386 of DASZWV010000129.1, read as the reverse complement.
AAGATGTCCTGGCTGCAGGACCTCCGCATCGGCCGCATCCTCTTCGAGGGCCTCGTCCGCAACGACATGCTCGGCGAGCGCGGCACGATCAAGCCCGCCGTCGCCGAGCGGTGGGAGCTCTCCGCCGATCACCGCACCTACACGTTCCACCTGCGGGCGAACGCCGAGTGGTCCAACGGCGAGCCCGTCCGTGCCGGCGACTTCATCTTTGCCTGGCGCAGGGCCCTTCTTCCCGACACCGCCTCGGACTACGCGGCCCAGTTCCAGCTCATCCAGGGCGGCCGGGAGTTCTTCGACTGGCGCAGCCGCAGGCTCGACGAGTTCAAGCCCGGCGACGACGCGGCCGGCCTCTGGCGGCAGACGCAGGCGAAGTTCACCGAGATGGTCGGCCTCTCCGCCCCGGACGACCGCACGCTCATCGTCACGCTGCGCAGGCCCGTGCCGTACTTCCTCGACCTGTGCGCCAACGCCGTGTTCTTCCCCGTCTACCCGCCGCTGGTCTCGCAGTACGACACGGTGGATCCAACGACCGGCCGCATCACCAGCCGGTCGGGCTGGACCCGCGCGGAGACCATCGTCTGCGACGGCCCCTTCACGCTCGCATCCTGGCGCTTCAAACGCGACATGCGCTTCGTCCGCAACCCGCACTACTGGGATCCCGGCCGCATCAACTTCGACTCCATGAACTGCCTGTGCATCGAGGACATCAGCGCGCAGGTCATGGCGTTTCGATCCGGCGGCATCGACTTTCTGACCGACGTCTCGGCCCCGTACCGCCCGGACCTGCTCGAAGGCCGCCTGCAGTTCGACCGCGAGCACCAGCGGCAGATCGACGAGATGCGAGCCCAAGGCCTCGACCAGACGACCATCGAGCGGCTCCTGCCCCCGGACCCCAACCATCGCGACACCGTTCACGCCTTCCACACCTTCGGGACCTACTTCTACAGCTTCAACTGCCTCCCGCGATTGCTCGACGGGCGCGAGAATCCGTTCGCCGATCCGCGCGTGCGCCGGGCGTTCGCCATGGCCGTGGACAAGCAGCGCATCACCGACCAGGTCCGCCGACTCGGCGAGCATCCCTCCGCGACGCTGATCCCGCAGGGCTCCATCCCCGGGTACCACTCTCCAAACGGACTGCGGCACGACCCGGTCGCGGCCCGCGATCTGCTGGCCGCGGCCGGATATCCCGGCGGGCGCGGGCTGCCGACGATCCAGATCCTCTACACCCGCGACGCCGGGCACGAGTTCATCGCCCAGTCCATCAAGAAGGACTGGGAGGAGACGCTCGGGGCGAGCGTCCAGCTCGCCCAGCGCGAGATCAAGGTCTTCCGCAACGACGTGCGCTCGGGCAACTACATGGTCTCGCGCGGCTCGTGGTACGGCGACTACGGCGATCCCACCACCTTCCTGGACATCAACCGCACCGGCGACGGCAACAACGATCGCAAGTACTCCTCGAAGCAGTTCGACGACCTGATGGCCGCGTCCGACGCCGAGACCGACCCGGCCAGGCGGATGGCGATTCTCGAGGATGCCGAGCGGATCATCGTCGAGCAGGACCTGCCGATCCTCCCGATCTTCCGGTACGTGCAGTTGTACATGTACGACCCGCACCGCCTGACCGGGATCACCAGCGATCCGCGCCAGGAGCAGGAGGTGCAGGAGCTCGATCTGCTCGGGGACGGCAAGGGCGCCGACAAGCCCCACGAGCGGCCGGCGCGCCCGCCGGGGGGCGGAGCATGATCTCCCTCATCCTCCGACGCCTGATGCAGCTGCCGCTCATCTTGCTGGTGATCTACACGCTCACGCTCACGCTCGCGTGGGCGATCCCCGGGAGCCCGCTGGACAAGCCCGAGGGCCGCCAGCCGCCGCCCGAGGTGCGCGAGGCGATGCTGCGCCAGTACGACCTGCACTCGTTCCCCCGCTTCTACTTTTCATATCTCTCCAACGCGCTGGGCGTTCGGTACGTTTCCGATTCAATCTCCGGGCGCGCCCGCGAGCGCGAGGAGAAGGCCCGCGCGGCCGGGCAGGCCCCGCCGCGCCGGTTCGTGTTCGATCTCGGGCCGTCGCTGCAGTACGAGGACTGGCGCGTGAACGACATCGTCGCGGCGAGCCTGCCCGTGTCGGTGTCGCTCGGGATCGTCGCGGTCGTGCTGGCGACGCTGATCGGCGTGGGCGCGGGGGTGGTCGGCGCGGCCAGGCCCGGCTCGATCCTCGACCTCGCGACGCTGTCGGTCGCGCTGGTCGGCGTGAGCCTGCCGAGCTTCGTCGTGGGCACGGCGCTGCTGGTCGTGTTCCCGGTCTGGCTCGGCGTCGGCACCGTCGGCGGATGGGGGACGGTCGGCAAGATGGTGCTGCCGGCCATCACGCTCGCGCTGCCGCTGGCGGCGTACATCGCGCGGCTGACGCGCATGGGGATGGTCGAGCACCTGAGGGCGGACTTCATCCGCACGGCGCGCGCCAAGGGCGCGAGCGAGGCGTCGGTGTTGCTCAGGCACGCGCTCAAGCCGGCGTTTCTGCCGGTGCTGAGCTTCCTCGGCCCGGCGTGCGCGATGGCGATGACGGGCTCGTTCGTCGTCGAGAAAGTGTTCTCGGTGCCGGGAATGGGGCAGCACTTCGTCAACGCCGTGCTCAACAAGGACCTGTTCCTGATCATCGGGGTGGTGCTGATCTACGCGAGCATGCTCGTGCTGCTGAACCTTGCGGTGGATGTTCTGTATCGCTGGATCGATCCACGCACCGAGTAGGAACCGCACAATGAGGAATATCCGGATCGTGTTTTCCTCGTGGTTTCATGCGCGCGGTCGTTCTATACTTACAATCAAGGGAGCGCCCGCGGGCGCGTGCCTCGCGAGGCCACACATTCTTGGGAGGTTCGATCATGGTGAATCCAGCTACCAGCACCGGTGACACGGCGTCCACTCGCGGCCTGCGCGACGATCTCGACGCGCTCAAGGCGGATCTGAGCACCCTCAAGGACGATCTGCGATCGTTCTCTTCGAACGCCGCCAGCGCGGCCCGCCACGGCGCGGACGAGGCGCGGGGCCGCATCGGCCACGCGACGTCGGTCTTGCGCGACAAGGGGCGCGCCGCGTACGACGCGGCGAAGGAAAAGGGCCAATGGGCCAAGGACGAGGTCGAGGGGCGGATCCAGGAGAACCCGTTCACATCCGTCGGGATCGCCTTCGGCGTCGGCATTCTCATCGGCGCTCTGATCGCCCGTCGCTGATCGTGTGATGGATGCGGGGTGGCACGGGCGGCTTGGCCGCCCGTGTGGATGGACCGCGCCGGCGGGCGGCCGCCGGCGCCTCGAAGCGGGTCTCATTCATGTACCGCCACCTCTCCCAGTTCGTGGTCAAGGTCGCGAACCTCGCCGAGGCCGAGGGGCGCGAGCTGCGCCGCCACGCGGGGAAGCTCTCGATCGGGTTCGCGCTGGGCCTGGCCGCGGCGGGGATGCTGCTGGTCGGGTCGATGCTCATTCTCGCGGGCATCTGGCTCGGGCTGGCGCACGGAGCGGGCGCGGGGCCGGCGTGGGCGAGCGTGATCACGGGGCTTCTTGCGCTCGCGCTGGCCGGCGGCGGATTCGCGATGGTCGTCAAACTCGTCAAGTGATCCATGGTCGACCGCGCACCCGCACCAATCTCGTCCGCAGCGCAGACGGCGGAGGACGCCAAGGCGGACATTCTGGACTGGAGCGCGAAGGCCGACGAGGAGATCCTCGCGCACATCCACGAGCTGGTCGGGACGGCGACGGCCAGGGCGCGCAGGGCGGCGCCCTGGGCGGCGGCGGCGGCGATCGTCGGCGGGTTGCTCATGGGCCGGCGGCGCAGGCGGCGGCGTCGGGAGCGTGCCATGGGCGAGGAGCCATCGCGGGGCATGCCCATTGCCGCGATTCTGGGCGTGGCGATCAAGCTGGCTCCGGTGATCCTTCCCCTCCTGCGTGCGCGGCGGCGCTGATCACGCGCTGGGCGTGAACGTCGCGCCGTCGAGCACATCGCAACCGACGAGTGTGCCCTTGCCGAACTGGCTGGGGGCCTGCCGGTCGTCCTGCAGTTCCAGATGGATCGGCACGCCGGCGTCCACCACGAGCGTGCGCGAGGCGTCGTCCCACGAGACGACCCGGCCCTGCACGCGGCGCGGGCGGCCGTAGACGGGCTCGATGTACTTTCCGCCGGTGTTGACGATGTCCACGCGCCGGGCGTCGACGCGGATGATGCCGATGAGCCTCTCGCCGATGACCGAGGGCACGTCGCTCCCGGCGATGAGGTGCATGTGGTAGTTCGTGTTGGGGAACGTGGCGACGATGAGTCCGGGGCCGGGGGAGCCGCTGGCGAGCGTGCCGCGGGCGAGGGCGGAGTCGATCTTGGTGGTCGGGGCGGGGTGGATCATGCGGGGAGCGTATTCGAGGGGAAGAAAGGCATCGAGGCGAGAGGCATCGGGTCATCAAGTGGCGGATGAGAGGAAGTTCTTGAGGAGCCGTGGGCCCTCGGTGGTGAGGAAGCTCTCTGGGTGGAACTGCACGCCCTCGAGCGGGGGCCCGGACCAGGTGCGGCGCAGGCCCATGACGACGCGGCGAGTGGGGCTGCTGGGATCGGCGGGGTTGATGGGCTCGTCGGTCCAGGCGCTGATGTGCCAGTCGGCGGGGGGGATGGTGTCGGGGAGCACGACCAGGGAGTGGTAGCGGGCCGCGGTGAAGGGGTTGGGAAGGCCGGCGTAGATGCCGCGGCCGTCGTGGTGGATCTGCGAGGTCTTGCCGTGCATGGGAACGGCGTGGCGGGTGACGGTCATGCCGTGCGAGTCGGCGATGGTCTGGTGGCCGAGGCAGACGCCGAGGATGGGAATGCGGCCGGCGAAGCGCTCGATCATCGCGGCGGAACAGCCAGCCTCCTTGGGGGTGCAGGGGCCCGGGGAGATGATGAGGTGGGTTGGGGGCTTGCCGTCGTCGAGCGCTTCGGCCTGGTCGGGTGTCAGGCGGTCGTTGCGGGCGACGTGGATGGGGAGGCCCGGGTCGAGCGCGCCGATGGTCTGGACGAGGTTGTAGGTGAAGGAGTCGTAGTTATCGATGAGCAGGACCATGGGGAAGTGACGGAGGGTAGGGGGCGCGGAAACGGCGCCTGCATCGGTGGCGACCTTGGTGTTTGCGGGCAGCGCGTTCGGGCAGGGAAGCAGCGGCGCGGAGGTGATCCAGAAGTGGTATCACATTCAGGCTGGATGACGGCCTATTGCGCGGGGCCCTCTTGCCCATGCATGGTTTGGGGAGGGCGCGAGGGCTCTTGCATTTCTGGCTTGCGCCCGAGGCGCCGTTCGGGCGGCCTCACGCCGCCTCGGCCTGGTCGTTGCGCTCGGTGCCGGCGACGCCGTCTCTGGTGACGAAGAAGAGCGAGTCGGTGATGGGGTAGGGGAGGCGCTTGTAGTCCTGCTGGACGCGGTTCACGAGGCGCTGGACGAAGGGCTGGGGATCGCCGGTCATGGCGATGAACATGTCGCGCGCGGGGGTGGCGACGTAGAAGTCGCCGCCGAGCTGCGGGGCCAGACGGCGGTGGAGGCTGGAGAGGAGCAGGCGGGCGGCGTCGTAGCCGTCCTGCTCGGAGACGATGGCGGCCTTGCCGCCCTCGCGGCTCTCGACGAGCTGGACGGAGAGCTCGGGGACGTAGCGGTCGAGGTTCTTTCGGGCGATGTCCTCGAGGTCGTCGGCGGTGATGCCCCACTTGATCATCTGCTCGGTGGTGACGCTGACGGTCATGTGCGGCAGGTCGAGGACGAAGACGATCACGGTGCCGTTGACGAACGGGACGTGGGCGACCTGCTCGCGGGTGAGGTGGTTGAAGATGGTCTCCGGCTGGATGCGCGGCATGAGGCGCGGCTTGGCAAACTCGAATGTCGCGCTGGAGAGGACCATGGACTCGGTGGAGAAGAGGTGCTCGAGGTAGTGCTCGACAATTTCTACGCCGCGATCGGGGTCGCGGTTGACCAGGCGGGACAGGTTTTCGAGATCCAGGCGGCGGCCGTCGACGACGAGTTCCTTGGGCCCGGCGAGCTGGATGGAGTGCTCGGGCTGGAGGCGGCGCAGCATGGAGGCGACGCTCTCGGCGAAGGCTTCGGGCTCGTGGGGCATGCGGGGCATGAGGGAGGAGTTCTGGGTGGTGAGTGCCGAGTGCCGAGACGTGAAGCCGAGCCGGGGCACGGGCCGGTGGGCACGTGCCGCGGTTGGGCAGGTGGGAATCGGCTATCGGGTCGTGCGACTGATGCGGAAAGGCGGATTGGGAGGTCTGAAAGGGGGAAATCGCGGGGCGGGGCGCAAAGGCCGCGCTTGGTGGGTGCGGGTTTGCATTGGGGGCGAGTTGTGAAGAGGGCGGGCGGGAGCGGTTCGCCCGGGGATTAGGGCTTGGCTATATTTCGGGCTGTAGTGGGGAGGGCGGCTTCTGGCCGCTCGAACCGGAAACCGGCGGCCTGCGCCGCTCGGCTCTGATGGGGGTGCCAGCCATGGAGACCCGGACAGTGACCAAGCAGGAAATCGAAGCCAAGGTCATCGAGATCGTTGCGAACCAGATGGGCGCCGAGAAGGCCCAGATCACTCGCAATACGTCGTTTGTCGAGGACCTGAACGCGGACAGCCTGGACACGGTCGAGCTGGTGATGGAGTTCGAGGACGAGTTCGAGACGTCGATCCCGGACGAGCAGGCAGAGAAGATCAAGACCGTTGGCCAGGCGATTGATTACATCGCGACGGCCGTCGGGGCGAACTAAGGGCGGTTGGCCGCGGCGAAGTTTCCAGGATCCCACACCGGCCCACGCATGCACCAGGACCGGAATAGACATCATCCCGACACGCGTCCTCCCCGGATTGTGATCACGGGGATCGGTGCTCTCACGGTTCTTGGGCACGATGCCAAGAGCACGTGGGAGGGCATGCGCGAGGGGCGGAGCGGGATCACCCGGTTCGAGGGTGAGGAGTTTGAGAAGTACGCGGGGAAGTGGTCGGTGCAGATCGCCGGGCAGGTGAAGGGGTGGAAGCCCGGTGACTGGATCGAGCACAAGGAGGCACGCCGGCTGGACCGGTTTGCGCTGCTGGGGATGGCCGCGGCCCATGAGGCGGTGAAGAACTCGGGTGTGCAGTTTTCGAAGGAGGATCCGGAGCGGTGCGGGGTGGTGGTGGGGAGCGGTGTTGGGGGGATCACGACGATCGAGGAGGGGGTGAAGGTGCTGGTGGATCGCGGGCCGGACCGGATCAACCCGTTCACGGTGCCGCGGCTGATGGTGAACGCGTGCACGGGGAACATCAGCATCATGTACGGACTGCAGGGGCCGGCGACGGCGCACGCGACGGCGTGCGCGAGCAGCGGGCACGCGATCGCGGACGCGATGGACATGATGCGGAGCGGGAAGGTGGACGTGATGGTGGCGGGGGGTGCGGAGGCGTCGGTGAGCCCGCTGTGCGTGGGGGCGTTCATGACGATGAAGGCGCTGAGCAGCCGGAACGACGAGCCGACGAAGGCGAGCCGGCCGTTCGATGCGGACCGGGATGGGTTCGTGATGTCGGAGGGGGCGGCGATGATGATCCTGGAGACCGAGGAGCACGCGAAGAAGCGCGGGGCGATGATCCTGGCGGAGCTGGTGGGGCACGGGAACTCATCGGATGCGTTCCACATCACGGCGCCGGATGCGGCGGGGCGCGGGGCGGCGAGGTCGATGCGGTGGGCGCTGGAGGATGCGGGGCTGAACGCCTCGGACATCGATTACGTGAACGCGCACGGGACGTCGACGCCGCTGGGCGACAACGCGGAGGTGGAGGCGGTGCTGGCGGTGTTCGGGGACCACGCGCGGAAGAGCAAGCTTGGCGCGGGGGGCGGGAAGCTGCTGATGAGCTCGACCAAGAGCGTGCACGGGCACGGGCTGGGGGCGAGCGGGGCGATCGAGAGCGTGGCGTGCATCCACGCGGTGAAGGATGGGGTCATCCCGCCGACGATCAACCTGGACAACCCATCACCGGGGCGGGATGAGCATGGGAAGCTGCTGCCGGCGTTTGATATCGATCTGGTGCCGCATCATGCGCGGGAGCGGCGGGTGAAGTACGCGATGAACAACACCTTCGGGTTCGGGGGGCACAACGTGACGTTGATTGTGGGGCGGTACGAGTGAAGGGATATCGGGTTGACGGTCCCGGGCATGTATCCGATCAGGATGCGGCGATGTGCGGAAGGGCTCGTTTTCGAGCCTGAGCCCGCCGGGATTCGGACTGTCGTGTTCGCGCTGATTGGCGGGGCCGTGCCGCTGGGTTTGTTCTGGCTTGCGGGGCGTGCGAGCAACGATGCGCGGTTGTGGACTGCTGGCATCGCGGTCGGCGCAGTGATGTTCTTCGTGATGTTGTTGGCCGGATGGGCGGCAG
>DASZWV010000128.1:0-5040 GCA_035546115.1 Phycisphaerales bacterium | reverse complement strand
TGGATGCGCAGGCGAAGAGGCGGCGGCTGTATGGGATGCTGGCGCGGCGGGGGTTTGAGGCGGACGTTTGTCGGGCGGTGGTGGAGCGGGTGGTGGGGGGGGGAGGAGTAGGCCGCGGCTCTATTCGGAGCCGCGATGCGGGGGAATGCGGAGCCGTGGCTGATGACCTGGGTGAGCCGGTGTTCAGCATTGGCCCTTCCAGTTCCCGCGTGGTGATTCTTGCGCCCGGCATATCTCCGGCGGGCGTGCGGGGTGTCTTGATGGTCGTCCCCAGACGTGGGCATGAGCCGCGTCTCATTGCAATCTTCTTTTCCGGCGGTGCGAGGTGTGGTACTTTGAGGAGGGCTGCACGACTGGGGCGGCGGCTGTTTGTGCGTGCGATCGCGGCGTCGATGTGTCGGCGGCTCGAGTGCGGGGGGTGCGGATGGAACGGTCGATCGAGTGGGATCGTGCGCTTGGCGAGGACATTCAGAAGGAGCGTCGCCATGGAGACGAACTGCAGGGTTTGGGCGGGCGCGGCGGTGTGTGCGGCGGCGGCGTGGGCGAGCACGGTCTTTGCGCAGGACATCACCCATCCTGGAAACGCCATCACGGCATCATCGACCAACAGCCCCGTCGGCGAGGGTGTGACCAACGTCATCGACAACACCGCCAACACGAAGTATCTCAACTTCGACATCCTGAACACGGGATTCACGGTGACCCCCTCGGCCGCCGGCGTGGTGACGTCGCTGGGCTTCGTGACCGCGAACGATTCGCCGCAGCGCGATCCGGCGTCGTACATTGTCGAGGGATCCACCGACGGTGTGAACTTCACCACGATCTCGCAGGGGCCGCTCAACCTGCCGAGCACCAGGTATGCGCTCGGGCAGGTGGTGTTCGGCAACAGCGCGAGCTACTCCCAGTATCGGATCACGTTCCCGACCGTCCGGTCCGCGGCGTCGGCCAACAGCATGCAGATCGCCGAGGTGCAGTTCAACACCTTCGGCAACATTCTCACGCCGGGCGATGGGATCAGCGCGACGATCCCGTCCGGGGCCTCGATTCCGACCGGGCAGGGCGTGACCGGGTTGGTCGACGGCGCCCTGGGCGTGAAGTTCAATGTCGTGGGTGGAAACCTCGGAGCCACGACGGTGGATATCACCCCCGCGGCGGGCGGCACCATCGTCTCCGGGATCGACGTGATGGGGACGCTCGACGATGCGACTTTTCCCAACCGCGTGCCGGCCACGCTCGTCCTTTCGGGCTCGAACGACGGAACGAACTACACGCAGCTGCTGAGCACGCCGCTCACGCAGTTCACGGCCAACTACTCGGATCAGCAGTTCTCGTTCGCCAACACGACCAGCTACACGCGATACCGGCTGGTGTTCGGGGCGTCGCCGGCGAGCTCGATGCAGCTCGGCGAGATCCAGCTCTTCGGGACGACGCTCGGGGCCGCGCCGGCGAACGACCTGTGTGCCAACGCGCAGACGGTGGGCGAGGGGCAGACCAGCGGGACGACGCTCTTTGCCACGGGGACGGATGTGTCGTCGTGCGGGGTGGGGGACACGGCGGACGTCTGGTTCCGTTATGTCTCGAACTACACGGGCACGGTGGAGGCGAATACCTGCGGGGCGGGCTCGCTGGACACGGTGCTCTCGGTGTATGCCTCGTGCGGCGGGGCCGAGATCGGATGCAACGACAACGCCTGCCTGGGCAAGTCGCGGGTGCGTTTCCAGGCCGTGAGCGGCACGGCGTACCTGATACGCGTGGGCGGCGTCGGGGGCGCGACGGGCTCGTTCACGCTCGGCATCGTCAACAATCCGGTGGTGCACTCCGATGTGTTCGTGCCGCTGGCGTACAACTTCAACGGGATGGTGCACCCGGGAGAGGAGAACAACCCGGACAACCCCGACGGCTTCCGCTCGCTCTCGGATCGGGCGATGCGCATCACGGGCGCGCCCGGGTCGCTGGATGTCGGGCCCGAGGGCGTGTCGGGCATCCCCTATTCGGTCGTGACTCAGGCGGGCGTGCTCGACACCGTTGAGCTCGGAAACCGGAACCTTGCCGACAACGCCGGGCATGTGTTCGACCTCACGGTTGATGGAGACAATGTGGGAATCGAGCCGAACTGGCTCTCGTTCCCCACGGACCACGTCGATCAGACCGGCCCGCAGACGACCTCGCTCAGCGCGCTGAACCTGGTGATGGGCGCGAACACCCAGGTGGGGATCATCGGGAACTCGAGCAACATGGGGGCGACGTTCACGGTGACGCTCGGGTTCGCCGACAACTCGAGCGTGGCGGTGCCGGTGACCATGCCAGACTGGTTCGGCATGCAGACGGTCGCCGCCCCCGCGTCGGGGGTTGCGTCGCAGGCGATGCTCGGGCTCTTCGCCGGGGCCGGGTCGGTGGACAACGGCGTGCTGGATGCGGACCTCAACGTCGTGGAGGCGGTGGTGAGCACCCAGAGCCTGATGGCGGGCGGTCTCGGAGACGTCACCGGCAGGCAACTGGCGTCGATCACCTTCTCGAACTCATCGAGCACCATCGCGGACACGGGCATCTACGCCGTGACGATCCGGGATGGCGCGCCGGTGACGCCGCCCGGGGTCTGCTGCCGCGGCTCGACGTGCAACGGGGCCGTGGCCCAGAACGCCTGCTCCACGGGTGGTGCGCTGGCGGGCGCGTTCTACGCAACCTCCGGCGGCGTCTGCAACGGCGCGAGCACGACCACTCCCTGCTGCTATCCGGACTACAACAAGTTCGACGGAGTGACGGTCGGCGACATCTTCGACTTCCTGAACGACTGGTTCGCCGGGCAGAAGTTCGCCGTCGTCGGGGGTGATGGCGTGCACGGGATGCCCTCGGTCCAGAACATCTTCGACTTCCTCAACGCGTGGTTCGCCGGCTGTCCGTGACGACCGAGCCTGTCGTGAGGAACGCGGCGATCCGGCTTGCGGGGGCCTCAGGCCCCGGCGGATGCCCGGGACTCTGCAACGCCGGGAGCGCTCTCGAATCCGAGGAGCTTGCGGGTGAGGAGGCCTCCGGTGATGACGATCTCTCGCAGGGCTTCGTCCAAGTGCTTGTTCTCGATGACCGCGCCCTTGCCGTCCAGGCAGGCCAGAAGCGCGGCCCTGCGCAGCATCTCGCGGATGAAGGCGGCGCTGGCGCCCGCGGTGCGTGAGACGATCTGGTCCAGGTCTCCGACGTTGAGCGTCACGCCCTTGGCGTAGAGGGTGATGAGGCGGCGACGGCACTGCTCGTCGGGCAGCGGGACCTCGATGGCCTGATCGATGCGGCCGGGGCGTGCCGCGAGGGCGGGCTCCAGAGACTCGGGGCGATTGGTGGTGAGAACGAAGAGGATGTCCGCATCCTCGGCGAGGCCGTCCATCTGGTTGAGCAACTCGAACAGGAGCGGGCCGGTGCAGCGGTCGTTGGTCTCTCGATCCTGGGCGAACAGGTCTACATCCTCCAGAATGACGGTGGAGGGCTGGAGGGTGCGGGCGAGCGTGCAGGTGTACTCCAGTGCCCCGTGGCCGCGGCCGGTGGCGAGCACCACGGTGCGGCCGACCATGCGGGCGGCCAGGTGCATGGCCGTCAGGGTCTTGCCCGTGCCGGGCGGGCCGTGCAGGAGTATGCCGCGCTTGAGGTGTCGGCCCGCCTTCGCAAGCTCGGCGGCGTGGAGCGAGAAGTCGATCGTCCGGCGCTCGATCCTCGCCAGGACGTCCTCGGGGAGAATGATGTCCTCGCGCGAGATCGCGGGCAGGCGGTGAAATCGGAGTTGCATGTTGTGTCGGGCGTCGAACTCCACGGAGAGCGCGTGGCCCTTGTAGACACTCAGCGCGTGGACGCGGGATCGCAGCCTGGCGAGGAACGACTCGGCGATCTCCCGAGTCGGTCCCATGACGTCCAGAGTGACGCTGGCGTCGATCCCGAACTGGGAGGGCCCGCTGACGAGTATGGCGAGCGGGGTGCGCTCGGTCTGGAGGAGGATGAGCCCGCTGGAGATGCACGAGATGGAATGGCCGTCGGCGAGGTCGAACGACTGGTACTCCACGGGACCCGGCTTGATCGCGCGATATCCATCGGCCGTGCCGGCCACGAGCGCGGGCAGGTCGACGGGCTGGAAGCGCTTGTGCTCACTCGTGATGCCGATGACCTCGAATGAGCCGGCGCGGCTCTTCTCCGTCGTGGCCACCTCGTCGAGGGCGCGTTGCACGTTGGGCCGCTCGAAGAGGGGAAACTTGTGCGCAACGATCGGGAGCGACTCGGCACTTGCCTTGAAATGCTCGGCCAGCCGCTCGGGGAAATACGCCTTGGCGACCGGAGCCGCGGCGTTCATGTTCTTCATGAACTTCATGAAGGACTCGCCGAACTCCTGTGTGCTGGAGACCATGGCAGGGCCTTTCGGAGTGCAGAGGATGTCGCGACCGGAGGGAATGGTACCTCCAGCGCGCGGCGTTGCGATCGCCGCGCTCGGCGCGGCGTTCATCCCGCCGAACGCTGGAGGGGCGGCGACGGCGGCGAGTCCGGCGGGATCGAACCGGCACGTGACGCGTCGGCCGATGGCAGACTCCGTCGGCGAGCGGCGCGCCAGACCCGGCGAGCCCCCGGCTGTTCGTCCGAATCGCGAGAAGCGCCATTGAAAAACGAGCACGCCGAGCGATCCCGCGGCGGCGCCGGCCGGTGGAGCGGGAGCATGCAGGCTCGTGCCCCGTGTCGGCGCCTTGCCGAATCCGACCGAGCGAGGAGACGAACGAGACCCGGGCAGACAGTTCTGCCCGGGTCTCGAGGAACGCGGGGGTGTCGGTGGACACCATCCCACGCACAGGTGTCTGACGGATCGGCTGGTCCGATCCGAATCGGCGATTCAGCAGCCGCCGGCGAACCAGGCGTTGAGGAAGTCGAAGATGTTCTGGACCTGCAGCTGGCCGTGGGTGCCGTCGCCGCCGACGATCGCGAACTTCTGACCGGCGAACCAGTCGTTGAGGAAGTCGAAGATATCGCCGACGGTGATGCCGTTGAGCTTGTTGTAGTCCGGGTAGCAGCAGGGGG
>DASZWV010000127.1:0-3610 GCA_035546115.1 Phycisphaerales bacterium | reverse complement strand
TCATCAAGTTTCAGGGCAAGCCGTAGCAAGGGAGGCGCTCGACTGCGCGCCCGCGACTCTTCCCCCTTCGCCCCGCCCGCGCGGAAAACGTGTTTTGCAGTCGCAGCGCGCCGCCCGCGCTCGCGTTCGTGTGCGCACCGTGTGCCCCGCGGCATCTCCCGCCGGACCGTCCAAGGGGGCCGATGGCCGGCCGCGCCGAAGGCGAGCAGACGCCGACGGCGGCTTTCCTCGTTTCAAAGACGGCGTTTCGCACCCCCCACATCGGCGGCCCCACGGCCCAGCCGGTCCCCGCGAGGTCCGAGAGCGCCCCCGCGCGCTGCTGGTTCCGCATGTGATGGATCAAGTCGCGCCCGATCCGGGCCGATGCGACCGGCGTTCGATCGATCCGGTCCCTATTCATAAGGAAGCACGCAATGTCCGTTCTGCCCAACAAGCTCGTCGAGGAAATCCAGTTCGGTGAATCGCACTATCCAGTTTGGCTCACGGCCTATGCCAGCATCGGGATCAGCACGGAAACGGCCACCAGCGTCAAGGACGCCGTGGTCGCCTGCCGCAAGGCCTTCGATGATGCCCAGGCCGCACGCGACGCCTCCAAGGCCGCCACCCACAACCTGACCGTCGCCCAGAACACCATGCACTCGCTGCTGGCCGACACCGTCAAGCAGATCCGCCTGTACGCCCAGACCACCAACAACCCGGACGTCTTCACCAAGGCGCAGATCCCGCCCCCCGCCGCGCCCACCCCCGCCCCGCCCCCCATTCAGCCGACCAACCTCGGCGTGCAGCTGCGGCCCGACGGGGTGCTCCGCATCACGTTCAGGGCCACCGACCCCTCCAACACGGGCTCGACGACGTACCTGGTCAGCCGCAAGCTCGCCGGCGAGACCGACTTCCGCGTCGTCGGCACCGCCGGCACCAGCCGCTCCACCTTCGGGGCCAACCTGCCCCGCGGCTACAAGTTCTTCGATGATGACAAGCTCCCCGCGGGCTCCAACAACATGATGTACATGGTCCAGGGCCAGCGCGGCAAGACATATGGTGAGCCCAGCCAGATCTTCACCGTCACCATCGGCGCTGCCGGGGGCTCGGGCGATGTCCAGACGGCCACGCTCAAGATGGCGGCGTAAGGCCCCGGCGGAAAATCCGTGATCCCCACAGGCCCCGGCCACCGCCGGGGCTTTTTCATGCGCCGCTCCGGGGTGGTGCGGGCGACGGCGAGGCTGCGCTGCCTGTACACTCCCCCTGCGCCCATGCCCCGCCTTGGTCCCTCCCAGGATCGCCCCATGCCCAGAGTCCTGCCCGCCCTTGTCCTGCGGCGGTCCGCCGTCGCCTGCACCATCGCGTTTCTGCTCGCCCAGCCCATCCTCGCCCAGGCCCCCGCCGCGGCTCCCCCTGCCCCCGCCGCGGCCGCGGCCCCCCCCACATCGGCCGCGGCCGAGCAGCCCCCCAGCGCCGCCAAGCCCATCAAGGAGCCCGAGCCGGCATCGCACACACGCGACCCGCGCATCGATCCCTCGACCGGGCGGGACCGGCGGGTCTGGCCCAGCGATCCCCTCTTTGAGCACAAGCACTTCCGCCTGGACATGCTCGTGCCGGATATGTCCAGGCCGGAGTTCACGGCGACGGCGACGATCGTCCTGGATCCGATCGCCTCGCCGCGGGAGAGGGTCGAGCTGGATGCCGGGCCGGCGCTGACCTTCACGGCTATCCGGATCAATGGCAGGCCGACGACGGCCTTCACGCACGACAAGAAGTCGCAGACGCTGACGATCGACCTGGGACGGGCGTACAAGCCGGGCGAGGCGATCGAGGTCGCGATGGACTACACCGCCACCAGGGCGGGCGGGAGCGGCTCGGGGCTGACCTGGTCCAAGGACGACACGCGCACGCCCGAGGTGGACTTCATGATGCACGCGCAGGGGGAGCCCCAGCACAACCACCTGTGGTTCCCGTGCCACGACTTCCCGAACCTGCGCGTGCCGACGGAGATGTTCATCACCGTGCCGGAGCCGTACGAGGCGGTCACCAACGGCAAGCTCATCTCGGTGGTGCGCAAGTCGTACGCGAGCCTCGGCCTGACGCCGCCCGCGCCGCAGACGGCGGAGACGGACGACGACACCGAGCCGGGCCCGCCGGAGCCCTCGCCGACGCACCTGCGCACGTTCCACTGGAAGCAGGACCTGCCGCACGCGTACTACCTGCAGACGGTCGTGATCTCGCGGTTCGATGTGGTGAACGTCGGCGGGCCCGGCACCGACTTCCCCGGGCTGTGGATGCCGGTGTACGGCCCGCTGGGCTCTGGCGAGGCGCTCCGCAAGTCGTTCGCGAACACGCCCGCGATGATCGCGTATTTCTCCAAGCTCTTCGGATACCGCTATCCGTGGGACAAGTACGCCCAGGTGCTCTGCCGCGACTTCTCGGCGGGCGCGATGGAGAACACGGGGGTGGTCACGTTCGCCAGCGGCATGGGCACCCGCGGCCGCCGCGGGAGCATCGACGACATCATCTCGCACGAGCTGACGCACCACTGGTTCGGGGACCTGGTGACGTGCAAGTCGTGGGAGCACATCTGGCTCAACGAGGGGTTCGCGACCCTCGGCGAGGCGCTGTGGGCGGAGAAGATCCGCGGCGAGGACGGCTACCAGGCGGCGATCCTGCGCGACTTCGAGCGCGAGCGGGTGGGCTCGCGGTCGCG
Source organism: Phycisphaerales bacterium (assembly GCA_035546115.1). GTDB lineage: Bacteria > Planctomycetota > Phycisphaerae > Phycisphaerales > UBA1924 > UBA4658. The sequence continues at coordinate 915 of DASZWV010000127.1, read as the reverse complement.
GTACGCACCGTCGCGGCCGCCGATGGTGAGCAACCTGTACAACAATCCGGACTCGCGGTTCACCACCGGCGACAACTGCTATTCCAAGGGCGGGGCGATCCTGCACATGCTGCGGGTGCGGCTGGGGGATGATGTCTTTTTCGCGGGGGTGCGGAGCTACCTGAAGAAGCACGCGTTCGGGCCGGTGGAGACGGACGACTTCCGCGTGAGCCTGGAGGAGGCGAGCGGGCAATCGCTGGAGCGGTTCTTCGACCAGTGGTGCAGGCGGCCGGGGCATCCGGCGCTCGACGTCGATCTCGCGTGGAAGGACGGAGACGCCGCGAGCGCGGGCAAGAAGTCCGATGCGGATCGCGCGGGCACGCTCACCGTCACGATGAAGCAGAGTCAGCGGATCGATGCGGACAACCCGGCGTTCGCCGTCGAGGTGCCGCTGTGGATCAGCTACTCGGACAAGGACGGCGACGGCGACTGGCGGTGGGTCGTGATGGACACCAGGCAGACGGTCGCGACGTTTGCGCTGCCGCGCAAGCCGGTGGATGTCCAGGTGGATCCGAATCTCAACGTGCTGTGCAGCTCGCGCGTGCGGCAGCCGCTGGCGCAGGCGCTGCACCGGCTGAGCACCGGGCACGCGACGCTGGCGGCGAGGCTCGACGCGATCGAGCAGCTGCGGGAGAGCGATGACCCGCGGGCGCTGTTTGCTCTCGCGATCGAGGCGCTTCCTCGCTCGATCTGGCCGGAGAGCGCGTTCCCCGATGATCCCACCCGCGTGGAACGGCGCGCGGCGATGGCCGCTCTGTCCGACCAGACTCCCCGATTCGCGGAAGCGGCCCGCGAGCTGGCGGCGCGGGCCGTCGCGGAATCGCGCACCGTTGCAGGAGCCCGGCCATGAGTCACTCACGATTTTCCCCGCCGGCT
>DASZWV010000126.1:0-12541 GCA_035546115.1 Phycisphaerales bacterium | reverse complement strand
GGGGCGACTCGGGCGGCGAGGGGAACTCGGGGGTGCTGCTGCTGCCGGCGACGGAGGTGGTGAAGGCGACGGCCCGCGGCAAGGAAATGGCCGCGAAGAACCCGCCGAAGGAAGAGGAGAAGAGCGAGAAGAAGGATGAGGACAAGGGCGCGAAGGGAGATTCGGGGAAGAAGGCCGAGGAGCCGAAGAAGCCGGGACGCGGAGGGCTGGGCAGAGATGACGCCGAATGAAACGCCCGGGGGCAGTTCCCGGGCGTTTTTCGATTTGCGGGGCGGGAGGTGTGGGTGCGGGGGAGGGATGTCGCGTTGTGTGATCATGGGTTGGATGCGGTCGCGTCTTGTTCTCGCAAGTCTGATCTTGGGCGCGCTGTTGGCTGCCGGATGTCAATCTGTCTGGACACAGCCCGCGCCAGAGCCGGAGCGTGGTGGCTATCCGTACGGCGCTCAGGGGGCGGAGAACGGGGTGAACTGGATGCCGCAAAGCGATGGCGACGTCTACGACCTGAACCACCGGTAGACTCCGGTCGCCATGAAGAAAAATCACGACAAGCAGCCGCACTCAGCCGAGTACTTCGGCGAGTGGCGGGACTATTGGTGGGAGCCGCAGTATGTGGCGCTGGTGGTGCGGGACTGGGGGCTCGAGACGAGCCGGCGTGTTCTGGATGTCGGGTGCGGCGTGGGGCACTGGGGGCGCGTGCTGCTCCCGCACTTGCCGGGTGCGGAGCTTGTGGGCGTGGATCGGGAGGGGGAGTGGGTGAAGAAGGCGGGGGAGGCCGCGGCGGCGAAGGGGTTTGCGGGCCGGGCGCGGTATGTGCGGGGAGATGCGGGTGCGCTGCCGTTCGCGGATGGGGAGTTTGATCTGGTGACGTGCCAGACGGTGCTGATGCACGTGGCGCAGCCGCGGGCGGTGGTCCGGGAGATGATGCGGGTGCTGCGCCCGGGTGGGAGCCTGCTGGCGGCCGAGCCGAACAACATGGCCTCGACGCAGATCGTGGGGAACACGCGGATCGATGAGCCGATCGAGACGCGGCTGGCGCTGACGGAGTTTCAGCTCCGGTGCGAGCGTGGGAAGGCGGCGCTTGGGGAGGGGAACAACTCGATCGGGGATGTGCTGCCGGGGATGTTCGCGGAGATGGGGCTGCGGGATGTGCGGGTGCGGATGTCGTCGCGGGCTTCGTACCTCGTGCCGCCGTATGACACGCCGGCGCAGCGGGCGCTCCGCGGGCAGATGATCGAGTGGGCGAGGCGCGGGTTCAACATGTATGGTCTGGAGAACACACGCCGGTACTACCTCGCGGGAGGCGGGACGGGCGCGGAGTTCGAGCGGCTGTGGAAGATGATGGATGAGGCGAACCGGGAGGAGGCTCGCGGGCTGGAGGCGGGGACGTGCCACCTTGCGGGCGGGAGCGTGCAGTACCTCATCTGCGGCAGGAAGGATGCGTAGGGCGTCGGGCCGGCCGCCGCGGGAACCCGCCCAACGCGGAGATCAGGCGCTCACGCCGGCGCGGATGAGGGCGAGGTCGTGGGCGTGGTCGTAGGCGGCGCCGAGGACGGACCAATCGAAATCCCAGGAGCAGCGCTCGACGTCGTTGCGGAGCTGGATGCGCTGGCGGCGGTCCATCTGGCAGAAGGCGAGGAGCTGGCGCGAGAGGTCGGCGGCGGCCTCGGAGAAGGTGCGGCCGCGGCGCTTGAGGACGGAGAGGCCGCCGGAGGGGGAGACCTGCAGCGTGGTCGGGTGGTGCACGCCGGAGGTTGGGCCCGGGGAGGTGGGCGGCGTCGTGAAGCCGGTGGCGAGCTCGGGGTGGGCGTCTTCGACGAAGCGGCCGAAGCCGGCGAGGTCGCTGGTGACGGCGGGGACGCCCATGGCGAGGCACTCGAGGGGCGTGTAGCCCCAGGGCTCGTAGGCCGAGGGGAAGACGCCCATGTGGCAGCCGCGGACGAACTGGTCGTACTCGATGCCCCAGAGCGGGTTGGTGGGGCTGATGAACTCCGGGTGGTAGACGATCTTGACGGGGTCCTCGGCGCGGTTGAAGAGCCAGACGTTGCGGATCTGGTTGAGGACATCGTCCTTGGAATCGTCGTCGAGGAGATGGGTGACGATCATGGGGAGATGATCGGTGCGGAAGGCGTGCTGGGTGCGGCGGAGGCGGAGTCGCCAGTATTCGGTGACGAGCTCGTCGAGCTTCGAGGGGGGCGTGAGAGCGGCGCCGTCGCCGACGCGGCCGCCACCACCGGAGGCCGCGGCGAGGCTGCGGAACCAGGGCTCGCGGATCTCCTCGATGACTTTGTCGCAGACGTCGTGGAGCTGGTCGAGCACGCCGCGGGAGTGCAGGGCGCGCGGGTGCAGGGAGCGCGGGTTGCGGTTGGTGACGATGAAGAAGACGACGGTGCGGTCGAGCCTGGAGGCCTTGAGCTCGGCGTTGAGGCGGGCCATGGCCTCGATGCAGAGGTCGAAGCCCTTGTTGCGGGGCTCGAAGCGGCCGGAGGTGAACATGTAGATCGTCTTGTCGAGGTCGAAGGCGTAGGAGGGGAAGAAGTGGCCCATCGTGAAGCGGTGGATGCGCTCCTTGAACTGGGCGTGGTAGGTCTGGAAGTCGTGGCCGACGTTGTAGTGCTCGATGTTCAGGCCGTTGGGCGTGACGATGTCGGGGGTGCGGCCGAGGAGGTGGGTGCACTCTTCGCCGGTGATTCCGGAGACGGTGGTGAAGACGTGGGCGGCGTGGGCGCAGGCCTTTTCGGTCTGGTGCTGGGTGGCGATGTTCGTGCGGCGGGCCTCGGAGTCGGCGATGGGGCCCTCGACGAACGGAAGATGGTCGTAGAAGTACTCATCGCCCCAGGCGAGCGTGCGGCCGAGCTGCGTGGCGTGGGTGGTGAAGACCGTCGCGACGGGGGCCTGCTCCTTGCGGAGCAGCGGGATGGCGAGGCCGCCCATCCATTCGTGGAAGTGGGCGAGGGTGCGGCGATGGGCGCGGTGCTCCGGGGCCGGGGCGTGGTCGTCGTCGTGATCGTGCTCGTGCGCGTTCGCGGCGGCCCAGTTGAGGCTCATCGACCAGAGGATGCGCTTGGCGGCCTCGGCGAAGGAGACGACGCCGTCGATGAGCCACTCGCTGGGCGGGAACTCGATGCCATGGTCGGTCCAGATCCTGTACTTCAGGGCATCGAGATCGTGCGGCGGGAGGGCGTGCTCGACCAGGAGCACCTTGGGCCGGCCGGGGATGAGCCAGTTGCCGTGGTGGACGATGAGGCCGCCGGAGCGGAGCTGGTCGAGGCAGGTGGCGACCCAGGAGTTCGGTCGCGGGGCGCGCTCTTCGAACTCGAGGGCGGCCTTGGCCGGGTTCCAGGGGCCGAGCATGTAGTAGCGGTTCTTCCAGCGCCCGACCATGCGCGGGGCCTTGGACTTGATGACCTGGTAGATGCCGCCGAGCTGGTTGCAGACCTCCCAGGCGACCTCGACCAGGAGCGTGCCGGTGGGGGCTCGCTCCGGATCGGAGCGCAGGCGCGGGTGGCGCGTGCCTGAGGACTGGGCTTCGAGATCGCCTGACCAACTGGCCATGGAACACACTGTACCGCGCTTGCGGCGCATTGCCCCAACGCGCGAATCGACCGGGGCCAACCCTTGCTGGGGTCACGAAAACGGCGAAGTTATTGGGCCTTGCCGGGATGGGAGCGAACTACCATCGGTCCCCACCTTGAGAGGAGAACGCCCCATGTCCGCCGCGGCCCCTGCTGCTCCCACACGTTCGACGTCCCCGGTGCAAGCGCCCGTGTTTCGCGATCTGCCGTTCATGGGCGTGATCCGCGTGAACAACGAGGCGGCGAAGGTCGGGTATGTGATGGGCGATCCGTCGTGGTCGAACCTTGGGCAGGGGCAGCCGGAGGTGGGCGAGCTTGCGGGCGCGCCGGCGCGATTCGGCGAGTTGAAGATCGACCTCGCGGATCACGCGTATGGGCCGGTGGAGGGGATCGCGGAGCTGCGGGATGCGGTGGCGGCGCACAACAACCGGCTGTATCGCGGGGGGAAGAAGTCGCAGTACACGCGCGAGAACGTGGCGATCGCACCCGGCGGGCGAGCGGCGCTGACGCGGCTCGGGGCGGCGCTGGCGCCGGTGCGGCTGGGGTACTTCACGCCGGACTACACGGCGTACGAGGACCTTCTGACGGCGTTCGCGGCGATTCGGCCGGAGCACATCGAGCTGAAGGCTTCGCAGGGGTTCCGGATCGATCCGGCGGCGCTGGCGGGGATCGTGGATGCGCGGGGGCTCGGGGCGCTGCTCATCTCGAACCCGTGCAACCCGACGGGGGTGGCGATCAACGGGGATGAGCTTGCGGCGTGGGTTGAGCTTGCCCGATCGCGGAAGACGACGCTGCTGATGGATGAGTTCTACTCGCACTATGCGTACACGCCGGATGGGGCGGGGGCGCCGGGCGTGGGGGGCGTGAGCGCCGCGCCGTTTGTGGAGGATGTGAACACGGAGCCGGTGGTGATCATCGACGGGTTGACCAAGTGCTTCCGATATCCCGGGTGGCGCGTGGGGTGGGTCGTCGGGCCGCGGGATGTGATCCAGAAGGTGACGGCGGCGGGGTCGTTCCTGGATGGCGGGCCGTCGCGGCCGATCCAGCGGGCGGCGGTGGAGATTCTCAAGCCTGCGCGGGCGGACCAGGAGCTCGCGGCGGTGCGGAAGGAGTTTGCGCACAAGCGGAAGATGGTGCTGGACACGCTTGGTTCCCTGGGCGTGAAGTTTCCGGCGGCGACGGGCCTGCCGGGCGCGGCGGTCGGATCGGGGACGTTCTATGTGTTCGGCGATGTGTCGGGGCTGCCCGCGCCGCTCAACACGGGCGATGGATTCATGCGCGAGGCGTTCAAGCATCGCGTGCTGACGGTGCCGGGGGCGTTCTTTGATGTGAATCCGGGGCGCGGGCGGACGGGGCGATCGCCGCTGGAGGGGTTCGTGCGGTTCAGCTTCGGTCCGCCGCGGGACAACCTTGCGGCGGGGCTGGGACGGCTGAAGGAGATGATCGCGGCGCGGCGCTGAGCTCGGCCGGCGCGACGGTGTACCCTCCGGCCACGTGCTTCTCGACCCGATCGATCGCGTCGTGCCGCTTCCCTACCCGCACTTCATGGGCTTTGCGCCCCTGGACACGTGGGCGCGGCTGCTTGCGCAGGGTGGGGCGATGGGGAGGATCCATCCGCGGTATTACCCGCGGGTGCTCGGGGCGCTGTTCACCTCGACGCTCGCGACGGCGGTGACGCTTCCGGAGCGGCTGGTGCTGGCGCCGCTTCTGCCGAAGCCTGCGATGGGCGATTCGGCGAGCGCGGCGGGTTCGACGCCCGAGGTTGTGTTCATCCTCGGGTATTACCGATCGGGAACCACCCACCTGCACTACCTGCTGTCGTGCGATCCGCGCCTGGCGACGCCGAGGTGGTATCAGATGCTGGCGCCGCAGGGGTTCGCGCTGTCGTGGACGTTTCTGCGGTATTTTCTGGTGCCGTTTCTGTCGTCGAAGCGGCCGCAGGATGATGTGGCGTACGGGCCGGAGTATCCGGCGGAGGATGACTTCGGGGTGTGCAACCTGAGCGCGGCCTGCGCGATGCCGGGTCGGATGGTGCTGCCGGGGTGCTGGGATTTCTACTCGCGGTTCCACTCGCTCGAGGGGCTGAGCGAGCGGGAGTTGCGGCGGTTTCGGCGGGCGCAGCTGGCGATCACCTGGAAGATGTCGCGGGTGAACCGGGGGCGGATGCTGCTGCTGAAGACGCCGAGCCACACGGCGCGGGTTGCGGAGCTTGCGCGGCTGTATCCGAACGCGCGGTTCATCCATCTGCACCGGGAACCCGGCGCCGTGGTCAAGTCAAACGTGGCGATGCACCGACGGTTTGCGCCGTTTCTGTTGCAGCCGCACCCCGGCGATGAGGAGATCCGGCGGCGGGTGGTCGCCGAGTATGAGCACACGGAGCGGAAGTTCCTTGCGGAGGCCGCGGCGGTTCCGGGGGATCGGCTGGTGAGAATGCGGTACGAGGACTTGATCGCGGATCCGATCGGGCAGATCCGTGCGGCCTACGAGCGTCTCGGGCTGACGATGTCGGCGGAGTTTGAATCGCGGGCGGGCGCGTATCTGGAAACGGTTCGCAACTATCGCACGGCGGCGGAGCGGGGGGCCGGCGGGTCGGCCGCGGCGGCCGGGGAGAAGACGGACGACCGGATGCCCCTCGAGCTTGAATGGATGCACCATGCGTTCGGGCACGATCGGCCCGCGATCGCCGCGGCGCCGCTGCCCGCGCGCCCGGTGGAGGACATTCCGGAGGCGGAGCGGCCGCTCTTCACTGGGGCCTCGGCGGCGCTTGTGGCCGCGGCGTTCTGCTTTGCGGCGTGGATTCTGATCGCCGCGGTGTTTCGGAATCGGATCGATTTTCTGGCGTGGCCGACGGGCGTGGCGATCGGGCTGGCGGCGCTCCGGGGCGCGGGGGCGAACGGGAAGCGTGGGACGCTGGACCTTGGCCTGTGGGCGCTGCTGCTCACGCTGCTCGTGCTGCTGGGCGCCGCGTATCCCGCGACGTGGCTGGCGGTGCGCGATCGATTCAGCCCGATCAATCTCCCCCATCACGTCTGGCTGGCGACGCGGCGGGGCGTGCTGGCGATGAACAACATCATCTGGCTGCTGCTCGGGCTGACGAGCGCGTATCGGTACGCGAGCCGGCAGCACATCCGGCCGCCGGGGTTGTGATCGGGCGGCGGGGCGATCGGACCATGGGGTTGTGACGATGACAGGAGTGGGACGCGAGGGGTGCCTCGCTCACTTCTTTGTCGCGGGCTGCGGATGATGGCGTTCGATCATCGAACCCGCCCAGACGAGACCCATCGGGACGCCGACGAACGCGCCGGCCATGTAGTCGAGGGGGAGGGCGCGTGCGAGAGCGAAGAGTTCCCCGGCCTGGGCCGCGTGCACGGCGCCCTCGGGCGTCGAGTGGACAAACATCGCGATGGCCGGTCCGGCCGCGCCGACCACGGCGAGGCCCGCGATGAACACGGCTCCGGAGACTCGCTGCGAGGCCATTCGGCCGGCGGCGGCGGCGGCGATTCCGGCGATGGCCGCGGCGGCGAAGGTCTGGCCCTTGAGGGTTTCCTGCGCGATGATCCAGACGACGATCGCCCCGGCGATGAGGGCGGCGGCGATGGCGGCGGGGGTTGTGGAGTCGAGGAGCGTCGTGGGCTCTTTGGGCAGATGGTGGTGGGCGTGCTCGGGATCGCGGTTCTCCGGGATTGCGCCCGCCATGGTTGGAACGCGGGTGATGAGCACGGCCGTGAGGATGCCGAGCGCGCCGACGAGGACGCCCTCGATGGCGAAGGTCGCGAGGGGCGAGCCGCCGAGGCCCCCCTTCATGATGCGCTCGATGATCCAGTCGCTGCGGCCGGTTCCCCACGCCGCCCAGGCGAGGATGAGGCCCGCGGCGAAGAGGCCGGAGCGGGTGCCGACGGTGCGTGCGCCGAGACATCCCCAGGCGGCGGCGAGTGCGAAGACGGCAAGAGCGGCGATGAGGCCCTGGCTCGGGGATGCGCTCATGAGCAGGGAGGCCTGATCGCCGCCGTCGGGCCCCATGATGCGCATCGTGAACCAGCACGCGACCGGGCCGATCGCGAGGCCGGCACCGAAGGGGACGATGTACTTCATGACCGCGTAGAGCATGGCGGAGGGTACGGGGGATGTGGGATGCCGGATGTCGGATGTGGGATGGGCGATGCCTACTTCAGTTCGGGCTGGTGCTGCGCGGCGCGCTCCTTGTTGACCATGAGCCATGCGGGCGGGTGCTCCTTGATGAGCTTGATGAGCTGGCTGGCCGAGCAGTTCAGGCGGAGCGAGGCGGGCTTGGGGTCCCAGGCGGAGGCCGCGAGGACGTCGAGGGCCTCCGCGAGGAGGGCGGGATAGTCGTGGTGGTCCGGGTTGACCTCCATGACGCCCTCGCCGCCGGAATCCCATCGGGACTTCGGGGGTGAGCCGGCCGTCGCGTGCTTCGGGGGCCGCTTGCGGCGGGAGCGCCAGAGTTCGGAGCCGACGGGGCCTTCCTTCACGAGCGTGCGAACGCCGACGGCAAGGGCGAGGCGGAGACGGCGGAGGGCGACGCGCTTGTTCTCGCTCTGGCTGCGGCGCTCGCCGGCATGAGATTCGATACCCGTGGGCTCGTGGCGGAGCTTGATGAGCGTTTCAACCTTGTTGCGGTTCTGGCCGCCGGGGCCGCCGGTGCGGCCGGTGCCGACGGTGCACTGGGCGAGCAGGTGCTCGTCGGAGAGGCAGGCGGGGTGATGCCAGGGGGTGAACTCCACGGGGGACTTTACGAGTGGAATACTCGGGCCGCGCCGATTCCGGCCGCGTAGCCGCTGGCCCAGGCCCACTGGAAGTTGAATCCGCCGATGCGGCCGTCAACGTCGAGGATCTCGCCGCAGAGGTGCAGGCCGGGGCAGGTGCGGGATTCCATGGTGTCGAGGTGGACTTCACTCAGCGGAACGCCGCCGGCGGTGACTTCGGCGTGGGTGAAGCCGCGATCGCCGGTCACCGGGAGGTCGGTGGCGACGACGCGGCGGGCGACCTCGCGGCGGATGTCTCTCTTGAGGTTGCCGATCTGGGCGGCGGGGTCGGCGTGTGCGCTGGTGCAGAGGGCGCGGGCGAGGCGCTCGGGAAGTTTTTCGGAAAGGCGGCGGAGAAGGGTGGACTTGTTCGCTTCGGCGAGCCAGGCGTCGGCGGTGTCGAAGGTCATGCCGGGGAGCCAGTTGATGGTGAGGCGCGCGGCGGGGTCGGTGTGGCGGGCGTCGTTGTAGTAGCGGCTGATGTCGAGGACGCTCGGGCCGGAGAGGCCGAAGTGGGTGCAGAGGGTGGAGTTCGTGAAGGAGATGAGCTTCTTGCCGGTGCCGGAGAGGAGGTCGATGGTGGCGGGGAGGGTGAGGCCGGAGAGGTCCTTGATCCACCTGCCATTGCTTTCATCGGAGAGGGTGAGCGGGACGAGCGCGGGGAAGGTGCGTGTGACCGAGTGGCCGAGCGATCTGGCGAACTCGTATCCGGCGCCGTCGGAGCCGGATCGCGGGAGGGCCTTTCCGCCGGCCGCGAGCACGATGCGGCGGGCGCGGATCTCGTTGGGCGCTGCTCCCCCACTCGCGGAGTCGCCGTCGGACGGCTCGCGCTTCAGGACGAAGACATCGCCCTCTCGCCGCAGGCTTCCGACTCGCCATGGATACATCAGTTCAACGCCGGCCTCGAGCGCCGCTCGCAGCAGGGCGTCGAGGACGGTGTGCGCATCGTCCGTCGTCGGGAAGAGCTTGCCGGTGTCTTCGCGCTTGAGCGTGACGCCGAGTTCCTCGAAGAAGGCGACGGTCCGCGGGACGTCGAAGCGGCGGAGGACGTTCTTGATCGCGTTTCGGGATGAGCCCGCGTAGGCGGTCTCATCCACGGCGTGGTGGGTGACGTTGCAGCGACCGCCGCCGGCGACGAGGATCTTGGCGCCGAGGCGGCGGGCGCCGTCGAGGGCGACGATGCGGAGATTCGCGCCGGATTCGCGGGCGGCGCGGCCGGCCCAGATGGCGGCGAAGAGGCCGGCGGCGCCTGAGCCGATGATGGCGATGTCAGCGCGTCGATCCATCCTGCAAGAGTTCGACTTTGCTCGCGATCGCCAGCGCACTGGGAAAGCGTGCTTGAGCAGAGAGGTTCACTGGCAAGGCTCCCCACTACCAGCGAGATCGATGCGCATGGACCACGCCGCACCGCAGTCCCCGCAAAAAACCACACCAGCGAATACACCTTGGAGTTTGCGCCAGCCGCAACCCGCAATGCTACCCGATGGCGTGCGGCCATGCCACCGACCGCCCCTGGCAACATCACGGGGGCGTGGGGAGCGGTGCTGGCACCGTCGAACCCGGGACGGGCCCACTGTCACAATGCACACGCCGAGAACGAGCAGGCACAGCGCGGTCATCGGATTCATCGCGATGCCGTGGCGGTCACTCGTGGTCGTCGAACCCCAGCTCGACGAGAACGCACGGCCCGCCCGCGATCACCGTCATCCCGCTTGCCCTTGCCAGGGCGATCGCCGCGGGGCTCTCGGCCCCCGGCTGCATCCAGACGCGGCGTATCCCGACCGCACGGGCCTCCTGGATGATGCGATCGGTCACCGGCGGGGGTGTCACGATGGAGACCCCGTGAACCGGGCCGGGCAGCGCCGCCAATGTCGGGTACGCCGGCAGTCCTTCGATCATGCCGCCCGCCGGGTTTACGGGAACGACCGGACGCCCCGCCCGCATGTATGCCCGCAGGACCTTGTTGCCGAACTTGGCCCGGTCGTGCGAGGCGCCGACCACCGCGTGCGGTGCTCCCGCCAGGAAGTCCTTGATGTCCGATGGCGAAGCGCCGCTCATAGGCCAGCGTAGTCCGGTCGCCCGTGCGCGAGAAAACCCCGCCGAGGCGGGGTCGGGGTCACGACGGGGCCGCCCGCGTCGAGCGGCCGCTGGGGCACGACCTCCAGGGCTCCGCGAGCAGTGATTCTCGATCGAATCGCCGTCCACTCGTTGCCGTCGCGTCAGCAACCGGCAAACCACGCGTTGAGGAAATCAAAGATGTCCTGCACCTCGAGCACGCCGCTGTTATTGAAGTCGGCCGACAGATTTCCGGCGAACCAGGCGTTCAGGAAGTCGAAGATGTCCTGCACCTCGAGCACTCCGCTGTTATTGAAGTCGGCGGGGCAGGAGCCGAGACGGGCGGCGCTGGTGGTGACAGAGCCGCACGAGGAAGAGACCACGCAGGTGTAGGTCCCCCTGTCGGCCGTGTGCAGGTTGCTGATGGTGAGCAGCGGCGTTCGCGCGCCGCTGACGATGGTCGCCGTGGGCGGCGGCGGGCAGGCCGCAAGCGGACAGGAGTAGCAAACCTGGAGGCCGCCGCACACCGTTCCCTGCCCGTGCCAGTCGCCGCCGAGGTGGGCGCAGCTGGGCTGATCTGCGACCGAGCAGGAACCGTCGGGCAGGCAGCAGGCGCCGAAGGCGGTGTCGGTCAACGCGACTCCATCGCGGTACCAGCGGTACGTCACGCGCTCCTGAGCGTCGGCCCGCACGAAGAAGGTGGCGCTTCCGTTGAGGGCGAACTCGGTCGCCTGGGGCTGAGCAACGATCGTCGGCACGCAATCATCGGCGATGTCGATGGTGACCGTCACAACGTTGCTGGTCACCATGTCCCCCAGGTTGGTCGAGGGGGGAACGAGGCTCGCGCTGGCCTGGTACTGGAACGTCACGCTCGTCGGGTTGGCCGGAAGTGGGGACGGCGGCGTGTAAGAAAACCCTCCGTCCTGGTTGAGCACGACCGATCCGGCCCCCGGGGGCGGTACCGAGTAGAGCGTCGCTCGCAAGATCGCGGCCTGCCCTGCGGGCCGAGGGGCAGGCTGGTCGTTGGCAAGCACGCCGGGCGGGGCCACCTGCAGCGAGGTCGCCGACCGCCGCATGACGTACCGATCATCACTCGCAGTCCTGGCAACATTGTTCTGAAGATGCGTGAGCTCCGCCATCGCCCACTGCATCATGGGCGGCTGCTCCGGGCGGTTGGCGGTAACGATCGCGTGGATCTCGTTCTGCAGGTACCCGGTCCGCGTGCGGGCGACGCTGGAGACGCTGGGGGAAGGATCCCAGAAGGGTTGAGGCCGGGCCGTGAGACGCGTGCCCGCCTGGATGCCGTCGGCGAGAGAGCGGTAGTACCGGTACATCGCGGCACGGTCGAGTCCGAGCTCGTTGCCGCGCAGGATGCCGCGAAGGATTTCGCTGCGTCGCAGCGACTCGGGAACTCCCAGTGACGCGTACGCGTCGATCGCCTTGATGGGAACGGTGGCGAGGTCTGCCGCATTCTTCACCCCCAGGTTGTTCGAACTGTCGGCGAGCGCGTTGGCGATGGAGTCGTAGATCTGGTATTGCAGGCTCTTGAGCTTGTCCTCGATCTCGGCACGGACCGTGCTCAAGGAGCCCTGATCCACGATCGTGGAGGCTGTCCAGACGTACGTCTGCGGCGAAGAGTTGGTCAGGTCCGGGCTATGGGCGTCGAAGAAGTGATCGTACATTGTTTGGCCGTTCACGCTCGTGCACGAGCAATCGAGGCACGCCGCGTTCACCCGCTGCCACCTGTTCCCCAGCGCCTGATAGGGCGTGAGGCTATAGCCGCACTGGTTGTTCGTGGTCATGCTGAGAGCAAAGCGACGAGTGGCCACGAGCGTCATGCCCCGATTGTCTCCGGGCGCATAGAAGGGCTGCAACTCCGCGTTTGAGGAGGACCGCGGGGCCATGTCGGCGTTATTGTTGGGGTTCCACCAGAGCTCGACGTCGAGGTTGCCCGAGCTCACGCCGTTGCTCACCGAAGACCAGCCTGGGCTCGCGTCGAGAGCGCCACTCGATCCCGCCAATCGCCACGCGAAGACGTAGTGCTGCAGGTCGCGCCCGCGCCCGCCCGAGACCGGGCCATCGAGCTTGAGCGCCGCAGCGACCTTGTACTCGGCGGGAAGGAACGCGTGCGAGGCATCCCATCCCCACGCG
>DASZWV010000125.1:0-4660 GCA_035546115.1 Phycisphaerales bacterium | reverse complement strand
CATCTGGCCGAGGCGTGCGGGCAGGATGCCCGTGTTACGAACCGAACCAAGGCACACGGGTCGGGAGACCCGTGCCACGGCGGACTCCCACCGGTCGGCGGCCAGGACACCGGCAGCACCGGGCATGGCTCGCTTATGGCTGCTGCGGTCAAGCCCGGACCAGGTTCACGATCACGCCCGTGCACCGGGCCAGGCCGCCGACCGGGGGGAGGCGGGGATGATAGCGAGCGCCCCGGGCGGCCGTGCTGAGGACTGAGGGATGAGGACTGAAGGGTTAGGAACGCGGGGTGAGGGATGAATGATGAGGGATGAGACTGAGAGATGAGGAACGGGGTTGGGGGTCCGGCACGTACAATCCTGGTATGACGACGCCGGAGCCGCAGAGTTCGCAGGGTGCGCAGCCGCCCTTGCCGCTGAACCCGCTGGAGCAGGCGCAGCGGGATCGGTCGGTGCTGCTGCGGTTCCTGCGGATCGGGTTCTTCGTGATGATGGTGACGGTGGCCCTGCTGCTGGTGCTCCAGCAGCAGAGCGAGAGCTCTTCGCAGGGGTTCCCGGCGTCGGCGCCGCCGACGCGGCGGCTGCCGCTTCCGACGACGACGCCCACGCACACGTCCGCGGTCGGTGAGAGCGGGACGGGCGCGGGGAGCGTCGAGCCGGAGCCGAGCGGCGCGGCCGGCGCGCCCGCGGGCGGCGAGGGGAACCCGGCGGCCGGGGGCGCCTCGCCGAGCGCCCCGGAGGAGGAATCGGGGGCGGGTGCGCGGCCGTGGCCGGGGGTCGCGTCGCGCACGCTGCGGAACTCGACCGGGAGCGGGTACACGACGCCGTCGGTGGACAACAGCCTGACGATCAACTTCTGGCCGACGCTCGTGGCGACGGTGGCGTTCTTCGTGCTGGTGCTGCTGATCGACTGGGTGACGCCGAACAAGAAGATCGCGGCGATCTCGGGGGTGTTCCTGGGGACGGTGACGGGGATCCTGGCGACGGTGGCGCTGTCGTTCGTGATCGACCTGGTGGTGCGGACGTGGATCCCCGACGAGGCGGTGTTCAACGCGATGCGCCCGCTGATGACGACCATCAAGGTGATGATGGGGATCAGCCTGTGCTACCTGGGGATCTCGACGGTCTTGCAGACGCAGGACCAGTTCCGCCTGGTGATCCCGTACGTGGAGTTCAGCAAGCAGCTGCGCGGGGTGCGGCCGAACCTGCTGGACACGTCGGCGCTGATCGATGCGCGGATCGTGGATGTGGCGGCGACGGGGATCGTGCAGAGCGCGTTCATCGTGCCGCGGTTCGTGATCGCGGAGCTGCAGCTGCTGGCGGACTCGTCGGACAAGCTCAAGCGGGCGCGCGGGCGTCGCGGGCTGGACGTGGTGACGCGCCTGCAGCGGATGGGGTCGGTGGAGGTGATCATCGACGAGACGCCGGTGACGGCGATCGGCGTGGACCAGATGCTCATCGAGCTGGCGGAGAAGCTGGGCGGGCGGGTGGTGACGACGGACCTCGGGCTGGCGCGGGTGGCGCAGATCAAGGGGCTCACGGCGATCAACCTGCACGACCTGGCCAACAGCCTGCGGCCGGCGCTGGTGCCCGGCGAGCAGATCCACATCCGCGTGGTCAAGGGCGGCGAGCAGGCGGGGCAGGGCGTCGGGTATCTCGACGATGGGACGATGGTCGTGGTGGAGGGGGGCGCGCCGTACATCGGGCAGGAGATCCCGCTGCTGGTCACCTCGACCATGCAGACGACGGCGGGGCGGCTGGTGTTTGCGCGGCCGCTGGAGGCACTGGGGGCGGAGGAGGCGGTTGCGAGCGCGGGCGATGCGGGCGCGACTTCGCCGGGCGGCGTGCCGGTGGGACCGGGCGCGCATGGGGGCGGCGCGGCGAGCGAGGCGGTTCCGGCGAGTGCCGCAACGCCGGCGGTCGCGGCGGTTCAGCCGCAGCGGCCGGCGGCGAATGGGCCCGGGCCGGGGCCGGGGATTCCCAAGGGGGGACGGAGGTCGGTGTCGCCGCGGAATCCGCGGCGGTGGCCGCCGGCGAGCGAGTGAGGGTCGGGGATGTCGGAGCCCAGGCGTGACGCCTGTGCCACCAGGGCGGGGTCAGGGCACCTTGGGATTGCGCGTGCCGGGCTTGGGCTTGAACTCGGGCGGCGGCGGTGGCGGGGCCTTGGCGGTGGCCGCCTCGGAGGCGGCGGCCGCGGCGGCGTTTGCGTCGGCGGCGGTGCGATCGATCTTCTCGCCGGAGAAGAAGTTGAGATAGATCACGACGATGGCGAGGATGCCGATGACGACGCCGCCGATGATGAGCTTGGTTTTCTTATCCACGCTGGAGGGTAGGGCGAGTGGCGGAAATGCGTGTCGAGGGCGGTCCGTCCCGGACCGGCACGGAGCGTCGGGGCGCCCGGATCAGCGCGGGACGTCGCGGCCGTTGATGCCGTTGCGGGTGGCCCAGAAATACTGCGGCCAAGCGCCGGTGCCGCTCTCGCCGGTCTCGAAGGGATCGACGATGCCGGAGGCGTTGCCGGTGGTGGTGGCGCCGTAGCCGCGGCAGGTGTTGAGGTCCATCTGGCCGTTGGCGGCGCCCCAGATCCCGGAGGGGAGGAAGGTGTTGCGGACGGTCTGGTCGGAGCTGTTGGCGAGGGGGACGATCTTGTTGATGGCGATGGAGGCGACGGAGGTGTCGACGAAGGCGACGTTCGGGTGGCCGCTGGAGTTGTTGAACTGGGGCGGGAGGTCGATGGAGCCCGTGGGGGTGGCGCGCTTGCGGGTGGAGAAGTCGAAGCGCTCGAAGATCATGGCCTTGGCGGTGGGGTAGGAGACCTGGTCGAAGCGCTGGCGGCGGAAGAAGCGCTGACCATCGGCGGCGGAGTTCGTGATCGCGGAGAACGAGGCGCTGCGGTAGCGTTCGGGGGCGATCCAGAGCGTGGGAGAGAGCCAGTACGTGGAGTCGATCCACTGCCACTCGTAGGCGTTCTGGAGGCTGCCGGGCGTGTTGTTGGTGGTGATGATGCTGGGCCGACGGGTGATGATGTAGGTGTCGGCGGGAGAACGGGTGATGTTGTTGATCCAGTCGCGCGGGTTGTAGTAGGCGGTCATCTGGGTGGCCCAGAACCACGACCACATCTCGCTGGCGCGCTGCGGCGGGTAGCCCCAGTCGGTGGGCGTGTTGACGAGATTGGTGAGCGTGGACTGTTCCGAGGCGGGGTCGAGCGAGAAGTCCCAATCACCGCCGATGGAGGCGTAGGCCTTGGTGTCGAAGGGGATGGTGAACGAGTCCTTGTAGTCGGCCGCGTACTGTGCCTGGATCTTGGCCATGCCGGCGATGTTGGCGGCGGAGGTGGCGGTCTGGGCGGCGAGGCGTGCCTTGCCGAGCGCGGGGAGGAGGATTCCCACGAGGAGGGCGATGATGGCGATGACCACCAGCAGCTCGATGAGGGTGAAGGCGCGAGCGCGAGCGGCGGTGCGAAGGGACGAGGCTGGCTGCAACACGGCAAGCTCCGATGGGAGAAGAGGAATGTTCCGAAGTGTGCGTCGGGCCCTGGCGAAAAACGCCCGGCGGGCCACAAGAGGATAAGACGCGTCCATCACAGATCGAGAGATCGGCAATCCTGGGGGCACACAGAACCTGTGGGGTGTGAACCGGAGGGGATAACCGTAAGGAGGTACGAAAAGCGTGGCCGCGGGGTTGCGGCTGGCGGCTTGTGCTGGCCCGATTGGGGGATGTCCGGGTGGCGAATAAGCAGCCGGATGGAACCGGTCAGCCGGAGATCACCGGCGGCTGGTTGGCGGGCGGTTTCGGGGTGTCGGGCTGCTGGCCGGGCCGGGCGGGCTGGTTGCCGGGCTGGGGATTGTCGGTGGGGGCGGGGGCCGGGGGGAGTTCGGGCTTGGGCGGGAAGACGTCGTCCCAGTACATGTAGGCGACCACGACGAGGAGCAAGCCGAGGATGCCGACGAGCGCGATGACTTTGCCTTTGCCTTGCATGGGAGTCGTCTCCGGGTAGGGGAGAGGGATTATTGGCGGTCGGGGCGTGGTGGGCGAGGTCGGCGGCACGATGGGAGAAGGCGCATGTGGCGAGCGTTGTTGGCGGTGGTGATGCTGGTGATCTCGAACACCTTCATGACGTTCGCGTGGTACTACCACGTGGCGGGGAAGAAGGGGACGGCGTGGCCGCTGTGGACGGCGATCCTGATCGGGTGGTTGCTGGCGTTTCCGGAGTATCTGTTCCAGGTGCCGGCCAACCGGCTGGGGCACGTGGACCACGGGGGGATCCTGACGCTGCCGCAGCTCAAGATCATCCAGGAGGCGATCACGCTGGTGGTGTTCACGGCGTTCGTGGTGCTGGTGACGAAGGAGCGGATGCGGCCGAACGACTACGCGGCGATGGCGCTGGTGATGGCGGCGGTGGTGGTGTCGATGGTGGGGAGGAAGTAGGAAGCGGCGTGGAGGCGTGAGGGCGTGGAGAAGAGAAAAGCGGAAGGCGGGGGTAACGCCCCGCCTTCCGCTCTCTGAGCCACGGGAGATTCTGGTCAGCAGCCGGCGAACCAGAGGTTGAGGAAGGCGAAGATATCGGCGACGGCGAGGCCGCCGCCGTTGACGTCGGCGCGGGGATCGCCGGCGAACCAGGCGTTGAGGAAGGCGAAGATGTCGGCGACCTGCAGGCCGTTGA
>DASZWV010000124.1:0-4520 GCA_035546115.1 Phycisphaerales bacterium | reverse complement strand
GGCATGGGATAGCGCATTCGACGAGCTGCACGTTCGGCTATTGCGGCTTCGCCGGGACTATGACATCCTCCAAGCGCATCAGCTCGCACCGGCCAGCGTGTTGCCCGTCGCCCAACTCGAGGCTGAGGCGGTCAGAAAAGGCACCACGGTGCGAGACCTGCTGCGCCCACGCCTCTACGTGAGGGTCGGCAGAAAGAGAGTTCCCGATCGATGCGGAGATTCCGACAACGCCGCGGAGCTCTACGCCCGCGAACAGATCAGGGCCTGGCAGGCGGGCACCTGGAAGCCGGCGGCGTGATGGGCGTCAAGTTCGTTTGGGTCGATGGATCAGAAAGGGGTGCAGCTCGAACGGGTCGTCTTCCTTGCGATGCTCGGTCGCTGCTGCGCGGGAAGGCGGGGGGAGGTGGGAGTCCACTCCGAGCATCCTCGCGATGCGCCGCGTCGCAGAGTTCGGCTCCAGCGCCGATTCGACTTCCGGAGTGACCTGGTCTCCGTAGAGGCGTCGGACGAGTTCACGAGAGGCGGCGATTCTCGCATCCGCCGCGGGATCCTTCGGATTCATGGCTATTTCCTTGAGTTTGGGGTGCAGATCCGGACTCGACGGGTTTCGATCGTTCTTCCCTCCGCGTCGATCTCCTCGGCGAGCTCCACCACGACGAGCTCCCTCCCGGCGCTCATGGCCCGGGAGATCACTTCCTCGAGCCGGTCCAGCGGGAACATGCCGACGGATCCCGCTCGGTTTACTTGTTCCGGGGCCAGCGCCAGCAGTTCGTCGGCGTCGCCGCCAAGGCTCATCGCGGTCGCCGCCCCCTTCCAGATAGCGAGGTGCCCCGGGTGCACCTCGCGGACGCGGGCCAGCTCCATTTGGACTCGAGGAATGTCCTCATCGCCCAGCCGCGGGCCATCGGGGCTCCATTCCATCGCGGCGGCGGTGATGGACGCCCTCAGCGCGTCTGGCAAGAACGCCCATCGCCGGGAGATTTCGCGGAGTTGGGCGTCCGATTCCGCGAATTGCGCTGCGCTCGGGGTATCAGAGTTGGCGTAACCTTCTGGATAATCAGATGCTTGCGCATCGGACGGTTTCCGATTGCAAATCCGTTGCGAAAGCTTTCGTCGGTTCAAATCCGACCGCGGCCTTTGAAAGAAACGACGTCCGGCCCGAGCGGGCCGGACGTTTTTCGCTTTTTGTCTACCATCTCCCGATGGCGCAGCCCCGCAAGCTCCACGACCGTTTCTTCAAGCAGGCCAAGGAGGAGGGGTACGCCGCGCGCTCCGCGTACAAGCTCAAGCAGATCCAGGATCGGCGGCAGATCATCCGCCGGGGCGACCGGGTGATCGATCTGGGGTGCGCTCCGGGGTCGTGGGTGCAGGTGGCGAGCGAGATCGTCGGCGAGAAGGGGCAGATCGGGGGAATCGACCTCAAGCCGGTGACGATTCCCGTGCTGCCCAACGCCCGGGCGATTGTGGCGGACATCTTCAAGACCGACGCACAGACGTTGCTCTCGCTCGCGACGCCCGAGGGCGCGAGCGTGCGCCTGGTCGACGTTCTGCTCTCCGACATGGCCCCCAGCACCGAGGGCGGGGGCGGCGGGAGCGGAGATCACTTCCGCTCGATCGAGCTCTGCCGGCGGGTGCTGGAGCTCGCGCCGTCGCTCCTGCGGCCCGGCGGACACCTCGTGATGAAGGTCTTCGAGGGTGAGGCCTACCCGGAGCTGCTGCGCGACACGGGCAAGATGTTCGCCGATGTGAAGGGGTATAAGCCCGAGGCGAGCCGCGACGTCTCGCGCGAGATGTTCATCACGGCCAAGGGCTACAAGGGCGGGCCGATGCCGGTGACGCCGCTCCCGCCGGGGATCGCCAAGGCGCCGCCGAAGCCCGGGGCCGGGTGGGGCGGGGGGGGCGGGGAGGACGCGTGACGTTTCTTGCACCGCTGGCGGGCATCATCGGGGCGGCCATTGGCGTGCCGGTCCTGCTGTCGCTCTATCTGCTCAAGCTGCGCCGCAAGCCGCTGAGGGTGAGCTCGATCCTGCTGTGGGACCAGGTCGTGCAGGACCTTCAGGCCAACGTGCCGCTGCGCTGGCTCAGGTGGTCGTGGCTGATGCTCTTGCAGATGGCCGCGCTGGCGTGCCTGGTGATCGCGATGGCGCGGCCGGCCATCCCCGCACCATCGGCCGCGGCCGGGGCGGCACGCACGATCATCGTCGTGGACGTCTCGGCATCGATGTCGGCGATGGACGGCAAGACCGCGGAGGGCGCGCGGCCGGTCTCTCGCTTCGACGAGGCCAAACGGCGGGCGCTCGATTTCATCGAGCAGCTCCGGCGATCGGGGGGGACGCGGACGGAGGCGATGGTCATCGCGCTGGGCGCGGAGGCCCGCATCGCGCGGGGCTTCACGAGCGACTGGCGGGAGTGGCGAGATGCGATCGAGTCTCTCAAGCCCACCGACCAGCCGGCGACGCTCGACGACGCCGTGCGGCTCGCCGCGGCCGGAGCGCTCGCGGGGGCCGATCTCGAGAAGAGCCTGCCGCGCACGGCGATGGTGGTGTTCAGTGATGGGGCGTTGCGTCCATCGCGCGAAAGGCTGCCGGGCTCGGTGGACCTGCGCCTGATGCGCGCCGGGCCGGAACCGGGCGTGATGCCAGCGAATCTGGGCATCGTGTCGATGGCGGCGCGCCGCGACGGCGAGCATCCGTCCATGGCCAGGGTGTTCGTCCGCGTGACCAACAGCGGTGAGAATGCCGAGCGGGTCACGCTGACGTGCACGGTCGATGGGGAGAACGCGGGCCTGCTCCCGCTGGATGTGCCGGGAGCCGGGCGGTCGGCCGAGGGCGTCGTCGAGCCGGGCGAGGCATCCGGGACTTTCGAGCTTGAGCGGCCGGCGGGAGGGCTGGTCGTGGTGAGCATTCCGCGAACCGACCTGCTCGCGGCCGACAACACCGCGGCGATGGTCCTCAAACCGCTCACGCGCCCCCGCATCCTCGTGGTCGGGACGAACGACTCGAACGATCCGTACGCCAGGGCCCGCGGCCAGCTGGGGATCGACCGGTTTCTGCTCGGCGTGCTGCAGGACATCGAGCCAGCGGAGCTTCGCACGATCGACATCGCGGCGTATCGCGGCGAATATGGCGATGGACAGAACGTCCCCGTGCCGTACGACCTCGTCGTGTTCGATCGCACCAGGCCGGACAAGATGCCGCCCGCGGCGACGATCACGATCGGCGCCGGTCCGCCGATCCCGGGCCTGCGCGTCGAGGACGGCGGGCCCGCCGCGGGAGCGACGCGGTTCATCTCCTGGAAACGCTCGAGCCCGATGCTCCGCAACGCCTCGCTCGACTCGGTGCTCGTGTCACCCCCGATGCGGATGACCATCGAGGAACCGCCCGCCACCCCAAGCGAGCCGCGCCCGACGATCACTCCGCTTGCCTTCGGCACCGAGGGCCCGCTCATCGCGCTCGTCGAGGAGCCGGGCGTCCGCGGCGTGAAGCGACTCGTGCTCGCGTTCGACCTGATCCGCACGAACTGGGGCAAGGATGTTTCGTTCCCGGTGTTCATTTCCTCGGCGGTGGACTTTCTGACCGGGCGCGGCGAGGCGAACGCCGCGGCGATGTACACAACCGGGCAGGCGATCACCATCCCGGCGAGCCCGGGCACGAAGAGCATCCAGGTGGGCGGGCCCGAGACCTTCGATGCGCCGGTGAACCCGCAGGGCGCGGCCACCATCGGGCCGTTGCGGCTCGCGGGCGTCTACCAGTGCGCCGGCACGGATCGCGAGCACGCGGTGATCGCCGTGGATCTGCTGAGCGGCGAAGAGTCCAACCTCGCCACGCGCGACAGCATCACCGTCGGCGGCCGGGCGTCGCGCGGCGGATCGGAGAAGCTCGGCGGCGAGCCGCCCAGGCGCGAGGTCTGGTACTGGTTCGTGATCGCGGCCGGCGTCCTGCTCACGATCGAGTGGTTCCTGTACGCCGCCAAAGCGCGGGCCTAGCCCGGCCCCCACGAGTTCAGATCGATCGCGATGCGCCCCGGCTCGGTGCCCCACGGCAACATCGGGCGCGGCCAGGCGCCGCGCCGGCCGCGGCCGTCGATGAAGACGACGCCGAGACGGAGCACGCGTCCCGCCTCGATCGCCGATGCGGGAACGGGGATCCAATACGATGCACGGTCCTTGCTGCGGACGACCGTCGCCTTTCCCGCGGGCTTCGGATCGCCCTCCCGAAGATCGGAGAGCGAGCCGTCGGAGGCAACGCGGAGGATGCCTCGATTCGAGGTCCCCCGCGGCCCGAAGTGCAGGAACAACTGCGGCGCTGCCGCCTTGGGATCCGCGGCGTTGCCGATCTCGAGATAGACGACCCAGCGCCCGCTCTCGTACATCAGCCGGCCGATCACGGGCCGGTCGAGAACCGCCTCGGGGATCGGAGCGCTCGTCGTCGGGTCGAGAGCGGCCTTGAGAAAGGTCGCGTGCGACCAATCGGCCATGAGCGGGCCGATGGTCAGCCCCGGCGGGCGGCAGCGGGCGATCT
>DASZWV010000123.1:0-2344 GCA_035546115.1 Phycisphaerales bacterium | reverse complement strand
AGGCCGACGGAGGGGAGCGCGCCGTCGGCCTCATCGCCGCCGGCGGTGAGCATGACCTGGTACCAACCGGCGCCGCCGTGCGGGCCCTCGCTCGGGACATCGACGCGGTATTGGAATCGGGGCTCGGTGCTCGCGTTGTCGAAGAACGCGCCGCCCGAGGCGGTCGGGTCCTTCGTGGCCTTGATGGCCTTCGGGGGGCCGAACTGCTTTGGGAGGACGATCTTGTAGTCGTGCTCGCACTCGCCGGCGGAGAGCAGCGCGGGATCTGGCCGGACGATGTGCACGGCCAGCGGCTTGCTGGGCACGACGCGCCCGGCGATCGTTCGCTGGGCCCAGAGCGTGCAGGCGCCCGGGGAGCGTCCGGAGAAATCCACCTCGAACGATTCGAGCGCGAGGGGGCCCTTGTCGATCGTGCTGATCCAGGAGGGGGCGACGGCCTCATCTCCGGTGCCGGCCTCGTTGCCGATGCGGAGGTGGAGATTGGGCTGTTCCTCATCGGGGGCGCGCCACGCGGCGACGCTGATGGTGACCTTGCCCCAGACGGCCGCGCCCGCGATGGGGGAGATCAGCCGAGGTTCGGGGCCGAACGCGGCGGCCTGATCGGGCGCGGCGTCGCCCTGGACGACGTTGATGGTGATGCTCTTGTCGCCGGCGGAGAGGGAGGCCAGGCCGGCGTTGAGCGGGTGGACGAGGGCGTAGCCGATGGTCTGGCCGGGGAGGACCTTCGGATTCTGGACGACCTTCAGTATGTATGGATCGCTGGAGGCGACGGGGATGTCGCGCTCTTCGTCGGCGGCGGCGTCGACCTTGATGGGAACGACGCGGACCGGTCGCCAGAGATCCAGGGGCATCTCGGTCGAGGTGGCGAAGAAGTGACAGGCGGGGGCGGTGGGGTTCGGGTTTGTGCCGCGATCGCCGGCGAGGGCGATGGCGCCCCCGATCGCTGCCACCAAACCAAACGGGAGGAACAGGCGCCGAAGAGTCTCGAGCATGGCTCGCCCTCGCAGATTGGGCCGGGGCGGTTTCCCAGCGTGTGGGATCGGCCGCGGCACCGTACACAGTACCTCCAACGACGACCCCCCGCCAAGGCTTGCCCGGGAATGGTGCAAACACGGCCGGTTCGGGGGTTTACGCCCGAGGCCGGACGTGGTTGCCGAACGACTTGGGGGGTTGGCAGGGGAAGCCAGCAGACTCGAAACCCCGAGCATGGCCGCGTACGCTTGGCTCCCCCGGCGGCGAGGGGCAACCCGAGCCGCCCGAAGGGTCACCGCCCAGGTGGCGAAATTGGCAGACGCACTACCTTGAGGTGGTAGCGCCCGCAAGGGCATGGAGGTTCAAATCCTCTCCTGGGCATTGCAAGCCCGCCGGGCACGGCGGGTTTTTTCGTGGGAGCGCGGGAGTTGGGAAGTCTGAGATCGGGTTGGGTGGTTGGAGGGTGCCGGCGCATATCCTCGCGGGCATGGTTGAACGCAAGAGGCACTTCGCCAAAGCCCTCAGCTACCGGGTCTTCGGGTCGGCGGCGACCGCGGCGATCGCGTACATCGCGACGGGGGATGTGCGGATCGGGGCGTCGATCGGGGTGATCGACAGCATCGTGAAGATCGGGGCGTATTACGTTCATGAGCGGATCTGGTATCGGATCAAGTGGGGGGTGAAGGCGCCGAGCGATGGGCATCCCGTCGGGCAGAACACGGAGATCGCGCCCGCGAAGCCGCCCCAGAGAGTGGTGGTGCGACCGCGCGCGGTGGGCGCGCCGCAGGCGACGCCGGAGCGGGCGGCCTAGCGATCGGTTTTGAGTTCGGCGATCGACTTGTGCAGTCGCGCCTGGATATCGGCGACTCCCTCGAGTTCGGGGCCCAGCTGGGCGGCGTACTTGAGGGCTTGTTCGTAGTCGGCGCGTGCGCCGGAGAGGTCCTTGAGTACTCGGCGAATGTCACCTCGCTGTTCGTGGGCTCTCATCAGCTCCTGCGCGAGAACGGGGTCTTTGCCCGAGGATGCCTGATCGTCGTCGTGTCCTTGGTCGATGGCCTTGTTCAACCATTGAACGGCGGCGTCGGAGTCGTTCTTCGTCAGGTGGAGCAGAGCGAGGTCTGATGCACTTCTCACCAAGTCGGACTTGATGCGATGGTCGTTGGGGTCGGAGCAGGCGAGCTGGCTCAACAGGTCAAAGGCTTGCGACAGCACAGGCTCCGCTGTTTCGTCGTCCGGGGGCGATAGCGAAAGAAGGCAAACAGCGTACGCGCTGCCTGCAATCGCAACGTCTCTCTTTGTCCGGGAGTTGGCAGTGATTGCCAGAGATCTCGATCGAATCTCATAGGCTCGCTTGAACAATGGCATCGCCGCG
>DASZWV010000122.1:0-7318 GCA_035546115.1 Phycisphaerales bacterium | reverse complement strand
CGCTCCTTCTGGTCGTCGCGCTGTTCGCGGACGAGTTGCGAGAGGCGGAGGCGGAAGTCTTTCTCGCTCTCGCCCTGCTTGCTCGAGGCCTTGAGCGGGGCGTACTTGAACAGATCGAGCTTGCCGATCTTGAAGAGGGCCTCGGAGAGGTTGGTGCTCCACGCGGCGTAGCTCTTTGGCTTGGCCGCGTCGGAGGGGAGCGGGGCGAAGGTCCCCCCGGGCTGCGGGCGGGACTCGAGGTCCTTCTCGGTCAGGTCGACCTGCTGGGCGTTGTCCCAATCGACGGGGATGGGGCCGGTGGTGATGGGAACGAGCAGGGTCTGGGACTCATCCTGGTCCACACCGACCTTCGGGTCGGAGTAGTAGACCTTGGCGATGCCGAGGAGCGCGGGGCGGTACTGGAGCGATGAACCCGGAGCGATGGCCCTGGCGGGGATGAAGTACTGGGGGATTTCGGTGGGGAGGACGGGCTGCGTGGATTGCGGATCGGGGATTTCGGATTTCGGACTGGCCGAACCCGGCGTCGGCTGCGCGGGGGCGAGCTGAGAAGCCGCGGGTGTGTTGAGCGCTTTGATCTGCTGTCGCGTCAGCGGGCCGCGGAGGTAGGAGAGGCACCAGCGAGATTCGATGACCTCCGGATGGTCGTCGTGGACGTTATTCATGAGGAACAGGCGTGGGCCGAGGGAGCTGAGGAGGCGGTCCATGGCGGCGCGGTCGAAGGGCCCCCCACCGCCGGCGGCGCCGAGTGCGCCCTCGAGGCCGTCGAGGACGCGCTGCTTGTCGCGGTCGGTCTGGAGGCGGCCGATGAGCCAGGTGCCGGCGTTGGAGAGGCCCTTGTAGTCGAGATCGACGGGGTTCTGCGTCGCGAGCACGACGCCGACGCCGAAGGCGCGGGCCTGCTTCATGAGCGTGAGGAGCGGCTGCTTGCTCGGCGGGTTGGCGATGGGCGGGAAGTAGCCGGCGATCTCGTCCATGTACACGAGGGCGCGAAGGCTGGTGGTGCCGCTCTGCGAGCGCACCCAGCCGAGCACCTGGTTGAGCAGGAGCGAGACGAAGAACATGCGCTCGGAGTCGGAGAGGTGGGCGATCGAGAAGATGGCGTGGCGCGGCTTGCCCTCGCGGGTGTGGAGCATCGAGCCGATGTCGAGGGGCTGGCCCTCGAGCCAGGCGGAGAAGCCGGGGGCGGCCGCGAGGTTGTTCAGGGCCATCGCGAGGCCGAAGCGGTCCTTGCTCGGGTAGACGGACTCGAGCGGCATGACGCCGAGCTTGTCGAAGCCGGGCTGCTGGATGCGCTGGATGAGCGACGCGAGATCGAGGCTCTCTCCCGCGGACCACGCGGCGGAGAGGAGCGCGGAGAGGAGGATGTGCTCGCGCGACTGGATCGGGTCGGCCTCGATGCCGAGCAGCGCGAGCAGGCCGCCGACGGTCGTGGCGATACGGTCGCGGAAGGACTCGGAGTCTTCGATGAGTTCCGGCGGCGGCGCGGCGAAGGACTTGAGGATGCTCACGGGGATGCCGGCGGAGGAGCCGGGCGTGTAGATCGCGAAATCGGCCGCGTCGCGGAGACGCTGGATGCGGGCGCCGTCCTCGCCCCATTCGGCGAGGCCCCTGGTCCAGAGCGCGGCCTGGGCCGCGGCGAACTCGTCGGGGCTCTGGCCCTTCTTGCGCGCGTCGTCCTCGTTGATCCAGGGGCGGAAGTCCTGAGGGCGGAGCTGGGGGAAGGTGAGGAGCAGGTTCGCGAGATCGCCCTTGGGGTCGATGATGATCGCGGGGATGCCGTCGATGGCGGCCTCTTCGAGCATGGCGATGCAGAGGCCGGTCTTGCCGGAGCCGGTCATGCCGACGCAGACGGCGTGGGTGACGAGGTCCTTGGAGTCGTAGAGGATGAGGTCGTTCGTGCGGGCACGGGCCACGGGATCGAATCGCTTGCCGAGGTAGAAGACGCCGAGCTTTTCATAGTCGGGCAGGGGCATGGGAGAGGGTAGTAGTGAGCGCGGAACGCACGTTGGCGGGAGAAAACACAACCGCCCGGCCTGGGGCCGGGCGGCTGGAGGAGCGTTGTGTTTTGGGCCTGTGCCTGTGAGGTTCACTCCATGCCGTAGCGGCCGGTCGCGGGCGGCGTGTTCTCCGGGGTCTGGCCGGCGGGAACGGGCTGGCCGAAGAGGAAGCGGGGCATGCCGCCGCCGCCGATGGCGTCGGCGTTGTAGATGAACTGGGCGTCGAGGGCCTTGTCGATGCGGAGGGCGGCCTCGGCGAGGTGGGCGTAGGTGTACTCGTCGGTGTTCTTGCGGCCGTTGCCCTTGACGTCGATGACCTTGTCGATCTTGGCGCGGATGTCGCGGAGCGCGGCGGTGGCGAGGTTGGAGATGGGCTTGCCGGCGGCGCCCGGGATGGC
Source organism: Phycisphaerales bacterium (assembly GCA_035546115.1). Classification (GTDB taxonomy): domain Bacteria; phylum Planctomycetota; class Phycisphaerae; order Phycisphaerales; family UBA1924; genus UBA4658. The sequence continues at coordinate 4,923 of DASZWV010000122.1, read as the reverse complement.
GTCGGGCATGGCGAGGTCGATGAGGCGGTTGAGGTGCTCGCGCTGGAGGTTGCGGCGGAGGGAGGAGATCATCGGGTCGCGCGCGGTGAAGGCCCGCGAGTCGGACTTGTCGAGCTCGGACCAGATGGCCGAGGTGACGGAGTTCATGAGCTCCGGCAGGGTGAGCATGTCCTGGTCCTTGGGCGTGCGGAGCTCGTTGTCGTAGACGCGCTTGAGGACGGTGGGATTGATCAGGAGCGTGAGGGCGGTGGCCTGCGCGCCCATGACGCGGTCGTGGATGGGGAAGGCGGACTCCTCGAACATGTCGCGCATGCCACCCGGGTCGGCCCACTTGTCGACGGTCATGAACTTCATCATCTCGGCGGAGAGGCCGAAGGCCTGGTCGCGGAAGGCGTTGTCGATGATGAAGTGGAGGGCGGCCCGCTGCTTCTCGACGGGGACGACCGTGACGGGCGGGCGGGCGTTGGGGTCGCCCTTGTGGTCGCGGGCGACGTACGCGCCGCCGACCCACGGGGACATGAAGGCGATCGTCTGGAGCTGCTGGTTGAGGGTGATGAGGTAGCCGCGGCGAGCCTTGGCCCACGAGTCGCCGTCCTTGACGAACTTGTCGATGAGCCGGCCGCGGTAGTACTCGCAGAGGCGGATCTGGTTGTTGGCGTAGTCGAGGGGATCGGCGGAGAAGTCGTAGGGGCGCGCGAGGGGATCGGAGCCACCGACGTCCTCGTCGGTGAGGTAGACCAGGTCGGGCTCGGCGCAGCGCTTGAGGACTTCCTTGGTGTCGCCGAAGGTGTAGCCGTACTCGATGGCCCAGTAGTCGTAGGGGCCGATGCCGCGCATCGCGTAGTCGCCCTGCACGGGGCCGGAGTCCCGGTTGATGTTCACGGGGATGTAGTCCATGACCGAGCCGGCGAAGGGCTTCTCGCCCTTGACCTCGTAGGAGTTGATCTTGTTGAGGGAGTAGACCGAGGAGGCCTTGAAGTTGTGGCGGAGGCCGAGGGTGTGGCCCACCTCGTGGGAGACGAGGTCGGCGAGCATCGGGCCGACGAACCACTCGGGGATGCCGTCGATGGTCTCGTCCTTGGGCTTGTTGGGGGCCTCTTCCTTCTTCTCGTCCTTCTTGTCGCCGTTTGCCTTGGGCTCATCCTTCTTGGCGTCGGGCTTCTTGTCGTCCTTCTTGGCGTCGGTGGAGGGCGAGGTGGGGTCGTCGGAGGTCATGTCCTCGAGGTCGAGGAACATGTGCATCATGGCCATGTCCATGCCCTTGCCCTGGGCGGCGAGGCACATGCCGTTGAACTGGCTGGACTGGTTGATGATGCCGTCGAAGGGAACGTCGGCGGGGGCGCCGGCGGCCATTCCGCCGTACTTGAAGATGCCGCGCCGGGCGACCTGGGCCGCGACGAGGTCGCGCTGCGAGGGATCGGCGAGGCGGATGCGTGGATCCCACTGCGGGTTCTTGGCGAGCCAGGCGAGGGTCTCGGCGGACATGCCGGTCATCGCGGTCTCGGGGAGGAGCTCGTTGGACTGGTACCAGAAGTGGCGGATCCAGCCGTCGGTGATGACGATGTCGGCGTCGAGAATCTGGCCGGTGCGCGGGTCGGTGCGCGAGGGGCCGATGGCCGTGCCCTGGTCGTTGGCGAGCCAGCGGATGAAGTTGTAGCGGACGTCCTCGGGGTCCTTCTCCATGTTGGCGCCGGTGGCCTGGTCCTGGTAGTAGACCTCGATGGCGTCGGCGATGCCGATCTTCTCGAAGGCCTTGTTCCAGGCGAGGATGCCCTCGCGGACGTAGCGGCGGTAGCGGACGGGCGTCTTGTAGTCGATGTAGAAGACGATGGGGACCTTGGGCGGGCTGAGCCGCAGGTTCGGGTCGCGCTTCTCGATGTTCCAGCGGTTGATGTAGCGGACCCACTTCTTGTCGTCGCGGAACTTGCCGAGGTCGCGGAAGCTCGTGGTGAAGTAGCCGATGCGGTCGTCGGCCTCACGCGGCTTGTAGCCGGTGTTCTCCGGCATGCGCGAGATGGAGTAGTGGAACGTGCGGAGCTGGCCGTCGGGGCCGGGCATCTCGACGGAGATCTCGATGTTCTCCGGGAACGCCTTGACTTCCTTGAACGTGACCAGGCCGGCGTTGAAGCCGTTGCCGCCGCCGGAGCGCCCGCCGCCGCCGAAGAACTTGCCGACCTGGCCGGCGAGCAGGAGCTTGAGGTCGATGACGGGCTGGCCGTTGGGGCCCATGCAGCGGATGGGGGTGTCGAGCAGGACGCGATCGGAGAACTGCTGGTGCACGCCCGCCTTGGACTCCTCATCGCCGGTGGAGCGGTTCTCGAAGTTCGGCTCCACGAGGGCCATCGCCTTGTCGTAGCGACGCCAGTAGGCGACAACGGCGTTGCCCTGCAGGCCCGCCCAGGTGTCGCCGCTGGAGACTGTCATGGCCCAGTAGTGCTTCTGGTTGGCGAAGCCTGCCGGAAGCTCGGCGAGGAGGGACTGGTCCTTGTCGCGCTTGTAGAGCGTGTAGAGGGGCTGCTTGCCCTCCTCGGAGAAGGAGACGACTTTCTCGAAGTCCTTGGCGACGTCCTTGAAGGGTGGAAACTCGGGCTTCTCCTCGGGCTTGGCGCCGGGTCCATCCGGGCCGCCGCCGGAGGGCGGAGCGGGCGGCTGCGCGGGGCTGAAGCCCGCGGCGAGCGCCAGCATGAGGGTGAACGACGCGAAGGTGACAAACGATTTTCGATTCGACATGAAACACTCCCGCGGCGGACGCGCACAAAATGCGCGAACGCGAAACCCGAACTCCGTTGACCCCGAACCCCGGCCGCTCACCAAGACGCCAATCCCCCACAAACCCGCCTGAATTGCGGGGTGGGAGTGTAGGAGATCGGCCCGTGGCGGGCCGGGAGACCACCATTCACGGGGATTGGTTTGCCTGGGTGGCCGATCGGGCGGTACCGGCAGAAGTTGCGCGGGATGCGGGCAAGGGGACGGAATCGGATTCTGCCTGTGCCGGGCCGGCTAAGACAACATTGCGAACAGGTCGTACAGACCGTGCCCGATCGCGAAGGCCTACATGTTTTCCTTCACCCGCCACAGGAGCAGGGCGACGGTGAGGGCGACGAAGACCGCGCCCGCGGCCTGGGTGGGCCGGTCGCGGATGGCCATCTCGGTGGGGTCGTCGTAGGCGCCGGTCTCGACCTTCACCATGGCCCGCATGAGGCCGTAGGTGGCCGGAAGCATGGTGAGCCAGAGGAGATTGAAGCCGTGGGTGTAGTGCATCGCCTGGTCCTGCACGTACACGGCGTAGATGAGCAGCGCGGCGACGCCGGTGACGACCACGAGCATGCGGAGGAGCTCGTCGGTGTAGCGAGAATGGACGGTGCGCGCGGTGGCGGCGGTTGCGCCGAGCGAGCGGCGCTCGCCGAGGCGCTTGCCGAAGGCGAGGAACATGGAGAGAAAGAACGTGACGTTGAGCAGCCAGGGTGAGGGGATGACCGAGACGGCGGCGCACCCGCCGAGGACGCGCAGGACGAAGCCGAGCGAGAGGCTGATGACGTCGGCGACCATGCGCGTTTTCAGGAACGCCGAGTAGGCGAGGACGTTGGCGACGTACATGCCCACGCACAGGCCGACGAGCGTTCGCGGGCCGGCGCCGTCGATGCCGGGCGGGATCAGCATGACCATCCCGATGGCGAGCGCGAGGAGGACGAGGAAGAACGCGTAGGCGTGCCCGACGGGGATGCGGCCCGCGGCGATCGGGCGGTTGCGCTTGCGCGGGTGGGCCTTGTCGGCGCCGGCGTCGAGGATGTCGTTGATGACGTAGCAGGCGCTGGAGGCGAAGGCGAAGGCGAAGAACGCGGCGGCGGCGAGGATCGCCCCCTCGCGGGTGAACACGCGCCCGTAGACGGGGCCGATGAGCACGAAGGCGCCCTTGGCCCATTGCCACGGACGCGCGAGGACGACGTAGTCGCGGAGCGCGGCGCGGCCGGTTTCGGGCGTGGGCGTTGATGGGGAGGCGCTTGAGGACAGGTGGGGAGTTCCGAAGGTGGCCCGGCGCGGAGCGTCGCGAATCCCCGCGTCGGGGGACCCCGCTTCCTACTCTATCGGCCCTTCTGTTGTTCCCCTGTACGAGGTCCGCGAACCGTGTCGAGCATGCCGGGACATACTGCTGCCGGGCTCGCGGCCGCGCCGAACGCGGCGGGCGAGCGGGGCCAGATCGTCGTGGTGCCGGGGCGGGCGGAGGAGGCGCTCAGGACGTGGTCGGCGCGGGAGCTTTCTCGAGCGGCGCGGGAGATGCTCGTGAGCGGTCCGGCGGTGGCGGTGCGGCTGCAGCACCTTCGCCCGTACATCTGCCCGTTCGAGAAGATCATGGCCCACGTGCCGAGGGGGTCGCGCGTGCTGGATGTTGGGTGCGGGCGGGGACTGCTGCTCGGGCTGCTGCAGCGCGCGGGGCTGCTGGATCGGTCGGCGGGGGCGGCGCGTGCGAGCGTGGGGTTCGATCTGGCGCGATCATCGGTGGCGTCGGGGCGGATGCTGGCGCGGCGGACCGGGGCGATGCGGCACCTGCGGTTCGAGCATCGCGACGCCGCGCACACGTGGCCGGGCGGGGACGGCCAGTTCGACGTGGTGACGATCGTGGATGTGATGCACCACGTACCGCAGGGGATTCGGCGCGGGCTGATCCGGCAGGCGGCGGCGCGGCTGCGCCCGGGGGGGCGGCTGATCTACAAGGACATGGCGGCGCGCTCGTGGCGGACGATGTTCAACACGATGCACGATCTGGCGGTGGCGCGGGAGCTGGTGCGATACACGCCGGTCGCGATGGTCGAGCAGTGGGCGAGGGATGCGGGGATGCGGCTGGAGAAGGCGGAGGACTTCGACGTGCTGTGGTATGGGCACGAGTTGCGGGTGTTCGCCAGGTGAGCCGCGGGACGCCGGAAC
>DASZWV010000121.1:0-11795 GCA_035546115.1 Phycisphaerales bacterium | reverse complement strand
GAAGCTCGCAACTGGCTCGTGTCTCCCATCGATCTGTCCTACAGCTATCTCTATCCGCAGCCGCACTTTGAAGACCTCTACAACGCCTTTGTTTTGGTGGTCGGATCTTCTCCGAAGGACATTGCCCACGGCTGGAACACTGGGAGCATGAGGGCATCCGGGTCACACGCCTTCGGACCATTTCGGCCGTCCATTCCCCGACAACGACTTGCGACACTTTGGGTACCAGAGGAGCTTCTCGATGATCCACCAACGATTGCGGCAGTCGCCCGTCTCATCGAACGCCGTTCGTGGGTGCCCTTGCAACCGACAGAGCGGCAAGGCACGTTTGCCTGGCACCGACTTGCACGATCTCGGGGTCGTCCGACTCAACCATGCTCCGGAGAACGGGCCGCAGTTCCGAGTAATGGGTTGCGGCCGCATACCGGAGAAACTCTTCCGCAGGATTGGTTCCAAGGAGCCGATGCTCCCTTCGGTGTTGGGCTGTCCGTCGGCGCGGTGCAGCGCGGTGTAAACCGCGCTCCGCGACGAAATCCCCTGCAGGGTGGTGCAGAAAACGCATAGCTTGCAATCCGCAACCCCGCGTGGTATCGTGGTTTAGCGAATCTGGTTCGGACCGGCGGAAGTTCGCAATGAAGAGGTCGGGAGTTCGACTCTCCTCCGCTCCACTTCCCGATAAACGCCTGAAGTCACAGGACTTCGGGCGTTTCTTCTTTTTTGCGCGAGGAACCGGCGCCGACCCGGTCTGGGAGTCGCTCGTGGGTGTTTCCCGCGCCGCGGAGGGCTTACGGGCAGCCGGCGAACCAGGTGTTGAGGAAGTCGAAGATATCCAGCACGGTCGTGGCGCCCGAGGCGTCGATGTCGGTGCCGGGGGCCCCCGCGAACCACGCGTTCAGAAAATCGAAGATGTCCTGCACGCTCACGGAGCCGTTGCAGTCAAAGTCGGCGATGCAGAGGTGCAGGGAGGCCGCGTTCGAGGTCTGGGTCGCGCACAGGTTGGTGGCGGTGCAGGTGAACGGGATCAACTGGCCGACCCTGTACGCGCCGGCAAACCCGGTGCAGCCCAGCGACGCCGTGTTCGAGCCCTGGGCGGTGAACGCGGGGAGGCCGGAGGTCGGGTCGCTGTTCACGCCGTCGACCACGTCGATCGGCGTTCCCCAGCGGGGAGGTGTCCACTGCCACTGGAAGGTAGGCGTCGGGTCGCCGCTCGAGAGCGCGAACGAGAAGGTCGCCGAACCGCTCGCGCAGGCCGCCTGGTCGACGGGCTGCTGGGCGACCACGGGACCGGAGTTGACCGTCAGGACCGCGGTATTGCCCTGAGCCTGGCCGCAGGTGTTCGAGATCAAGCAGCTGTACGAGCCCGCATCGCCCGGCTGCGCCCCCGTGATCGTCATCATGCGCGTGGCCGAGCCGGAGATCACCGCGCCGGTCGCCGTGGGTCCGTCGTTGAGCGGGGTGGAGCCGAGGAGCCACTGGAACTCGAGTGAGGAGCCGACGGCGTTCACGCTGAAGCCCGTTGTCGCGCCGGAGCAGACCGCGACGCTCGCCGGACTCGCGGTGACCGCGGGTGAAGCGCAACCGGTGGCGACCGACGCCACGAAGGCGTTGAAGTTGATGGCCCCCCAGCCGGTGACGGAGTCCCAGCCGGCGCCCGCGGTGCTCGCGCCGCCGCTCGGCAGGGTTCCGTTGCTTCCCGAGGTGACGTCGAACCATACGTCGGAGCGACCGTTCTGCGAGTAGAACAGATCCTGGATGCGGCCGAAGCGCTGCTTGCCCGCGGCGTTGGGCGCCAATCCGCCCTGCGCGATGATCTGCTGCTCGGCGACGGCGAGCGATCCGGCGAAGACGGGGCTGGCGAAGCTCGTGCCAACCGCGCCGGCCTGGAGCGTTCCGTTGGCGAAGAAGTAGTAGGCCCCGGAGCTGCCCGAAGCGCTGAGAGCGACGTCGGGAACCAGACGCTTGTTGACGCCGGTCGGCACGCCGGTGCCCTGCTGCCACGAAGGGAGGAGGTTGAAGGAAACGGTCTTCGTGCTCCACCCGCCACCGGAGCCGCTCCAGCCGACCTCGCTGGTCCTGTTTCCCGCGCTGTTCACCGAGGCGACCGTGCCTCCGACCATGAGGACCTCGGGGTCATAGTTCGGATACGAGAACGGGTCCAGGCTCGTGCCGCTGTCGCCGCTGGCGGCCATGTACGTGATCCCCTGCGCGCTCATCGACAGGTGCAGGTTGTGCGCCGCTGTCGCGCCGGAGGTCGTGAGATTCCACCCGTAGCTCTCGCTGATCACATCGGCCAGGTTCTCGTTCACCTCCTGCGTGAGCACCCCGGTCAAGGATCCCCCGTCGTACACCCGGATGTTGCACAGCGGGGCCACGCCCAGCGGCATCTGGATGTCGAGGTCTCCCTCGCCCCCGGGTGTGCCGGAGCCGGACCCGCCGCCGATCGTGACGACCGTGATGTTGTTGCCGGCTCCGCCGGGCGGGGTCGGGAGGCCGAACTGGCTGTAGTAGAGGGGGATGTTGGTGAGGCGAAAACCGTCGAAGCTTGAAATACCGATCGTTCTGCCCTGTCCCTGCGTTCCCGCGGAGTACATGGGCGCGATGCTGTAGAGCGTTCGAGCCTGCGTGGGATTCAGGATCCGCGGCTGGGGCTTGGTGAAGCTCTCGAGCCCCGCGATATCAATGACATTGGGCGCGATCTCCGCGGGGAGCGTCGGGTCCGTGGTGATCGAAAAGAACCGCGTGTTTCCCGGCTCGTCGTTCTTGATCGCCTGAAACTCGTGGATCGACGTGCCGAACGCCTTCTCGGCCTGCGCGACCGTGGCATCGGCCAGAATGCTCAGATGGTTCTTGCCCACGAGAATGATCTTGAAACCTTGAGCGGTGAGGTAGTCCACGACGCCCTGCACCTGCTTGTCGGAAATCCCGAAGCGTGCGCCGACCTGTTCCGGCGTCAGGAACTGCCGGTAGTTCGGGCTTGATGGATTGCTCACGCTGTCGACGAATGCCACGATTCCGGCCGGGTCACCGTATGGGAAGCTGACAACCAAGTGCAGAGTTCGACTTGGATCCGTCGGTCCCAGGTCCTTCGAGCGAGCGACAACGTCCGGAACCTGGCCGGGCACGGCGACACGCTGGACAACCTGCTGGCCAAACGTGGCCGAAGCCAGCCCCAAGGTTGAGACGACCACCGCAACCAGGAACCGACCCATCCAAGACAGCAGGTTCTTTGGACGATTCGAGCGCAACGAGCATGCAATCATGGCAACTCTTCCAGGCAAGGGCGGAGTGAAATGCGGTCTGCTGAGCTTCCGGAGCAAAAACGAAACCAGAACGGCGTTCGTCTCAGACGAGACAAATGTTCGCGAGTACCGAGAAGTCGGTTCCAAGCGTTTGCTTGAAGAAAGTACGGTAATTGGAAGGGGTTTGGCGGACCAGACCGGTTGGCGGGCCGCGATGGCGGTCATGGATGCCGAGCGACTGTGGAGAGGGCTGGCCCGCCTGCGTCACTCCGGCTCTTGAGACTGGCGGACGACGAATGTGTACGCACCGGAGCCGACTTGCAGGGACAGGCCGTCTGCATGTGGTTCGACATGGGTGACGTCCTTTGAGTTGCCAATGGGGGCGTTGTCGAGGTGCACGCCCGCCGCGGTCTTCGCGGGGAGCACGATTCGGGCGGTGGTGTTCGGGGGAATGTGGACGCTCAGGCGGAACTCGCGGGGGTCCTGCTCCCAGCGGCAGGTGATGGGGCCGCGGATGGAGCGGTAAGAGCCCTGCGCCCAGCGGACGCCCGGGCCGGGGTGGGGATGGATGATGATCGTTTCGAAGCCGGGAGCACCCGGGCGGATGCCGAGCATCGTGCTGTACATCCATTCGCCCACAGCGCCGATGGCGTAGTGGGCGAAGGAGTTCATGCCGGGGTCCTGGAAGCCGCCTTGGCCGCGGCCTTCGACGTAGCCGTCCCAGCGCTCCCAGACGGTGGTTGCGCCGTGGTCGATCTCGTAGCCCCAGGAGGGCATGCGGCGGTTAAGGAGGAGGCGATAGGCGTCGTCGTTGTGGTCGCGGCCGGAGAGCTGTTCCATGAGCGGGAGGGTGCTGTGGAAGCCGGTGGAGATCTGGCCGTCGTAGGGCTTGAAGCGGGCGAGCATGCGATCGACGGCGATGGGCTGGAGTTTCTCTGGAAGCAGGCCGAACTGGAGCGCGAGGGCATAGCCGGCCTGGGTGTCGCCCTCGATGACGCCCTCGGGGGAGACGTAGGCCTTGTTGAAGGCCTCGCGGATGGCGTCGGCTTGGGCGGCGTACCTCCTGGCATCCTCGTCGTGGCCGAGGATGCGGGCCATGTCGGCGACGATCTGCGTTGAGCGGTAGAAGAACATCGTGGCGAAGACGCGCTTGGGGACCTCAGCGCCCGTGGCGGGCCAGCCCGCGAGTTTGAGCGTGTCGGCGTTGAGCCAGTCGCCGTAGTCGTTGCCGCGCGAGTGGGTCCAGAGGTGGTCGGGATTGTGCGCGAGGATGTACTCGATCCATCGGACGGCCGCGGGGTATTGCCCGGCGAGGATGCGCGTGTCTCCATAGAAGCGATAGGCGGTCCAGGGGACGAAGACGCCGGCATCGCCCCACGCGGGGACGCCGGAGAAACGCACGTTCGGGTCGTAGGGTTGCGGAGAGAAGTCGGCGAAGCGACCGTCGGCGGCCTGGGCGTCGCGGGTGTCGGGGACCCACTTGGTGAGGAATGCCGCCATGTCCATGTTGAAGCAGGCCGTTGGCGCAAAGGCGAGGATGTCGCCCATCCAGCCGCAGCGCTCATCGCGCTGCGGGCAGTCGGTGGGAACGCCCATGAGGTTGCCTCGCTGGGTCCAGAGGATGTTCTGCCAGAGGCGGTTGAGCATGGGCTCGGAGCATTCGAACGCGCCGACCTCTGGGGCGGAGGAGTTTGCCACACGGCCGACGATGGCGTCGAGCGCGGGCTTGACGCGCACGCCGGTGATCTCGACGTAGCGGAAGCCGTGGTAGGTGAAGCGGGGCTCGAAGACGAACTCGGCTTCGGATGCGGGCGTGCAGCGGTCGGTCTGGTGCGCGCCGCGGAGATTGGCGGTGTAGATGGTGCCGTCGGGGTTGAGGACTTCGGCGTGGCGGAGGGTGATGGGCCGGCCGGTCGAGCCGACGAGTCGGATGCGGCACCAGCCGACCATGTTCTGGCCCATGTCGACCACGTACACGCCGGGGTGGGGCTCGGTGATGGCGATGGGCTTGATCTCTCGGTTCACGCGGATGGGCTCGTCGGGCTGGGCGATGAGCGATGCCTTTGGGGGCTCGGCGATGAGCGCGGGCTTCCATGCGGAGGCGTCGAAGCCGGGCTCATCCCAGCCGGGCATTTCGCGGCGGGCGTCGTAGGTCTCGCCGTCCATGATGTCTGCGGTGCGGATTGGGCCTTCGAGGGTGGCACGCCATGATCCGTCGGTGACGACGGTGGCCCCCGTGCCGTCGGTGAAGAAGACCTTGAGGCACGCGAGCAGGCGAGGCTGGCGTCCGTAGATGGCTCGCGGCGGACCCTTGGGGACGATGCCGGTCAGGCCGATCTTGCCGGCGTACCAGCCGTCGCCGAGGATCGCGCCGATGCAGTTGTCGCCCGCGCGAAGCGTGTCGGTGACGTCGTAGGCCTGGTATTGCACGCGCTTGGTGTAGTCGGTCCATTCCGGCGCGAGCTCGTGGTCGCCGATGCGGTGGCCGTTGATGCGGAGCTCGTAGACGCCGAGGGCGGAGGCGTAGGCGATGGCCCGCTCGATGCGCTTGTCCTTCGGGAAGGAGAAGTCGCGCCGGAGCATGGGCGCGGGGAGCGGCTCGAAGCCATCCTTCGGCGGTGGAGTGGGATCGCCGATCCAGCGTGCGCCGGACCACGGTTCGGCCGTGCGGAGGCCGGTGCTCCAGGAAGCGGGCTTGCTCCATGCGGAGGTTCCGCCCGCGTTGTCACGCACTCGGACCTGCCACACAACGCACTGGCCGGGGGGGAGCACGGGTCCGGCGTATTCGATCTGGTTCGTGCGCGATGAGTGGACCCAGCCGGAGTCCCAAAGCTCCTTCGCGCTGGGCTTGCCGGCGTCGGTGCACGGCTTCACGACGATCTGGTAGTCGGCCTGGCCGAGGCCGCGGGATGTGGGATCGATCGCCTGCAACTCCCACGACAGCCGCGGATGATCGACGTCCACGGCGAGCGGGTTTTCGAGATACTCGCAGCGCAGGTGGGCGGCGGTCAGCGCGGGGGGAGGCGGATCGGTTGCCTTGGCGATTCCGCCGGGGGAGATGTTCGCGAGCATGGAAACGACGAGAACAGCGAGCCTGGTCGGGGCGCTTTGCATGGGGGCAGTCTATCGAATCCGCGCCGAGTCCACCCCGGGCCGCGTGCAGGCAGCTTCATGAGCTCGGCGCGACGGCCCGCTCCAGGTCATCCAGGAAGGCGGACTGAGCCGGGTGGATGCGACGTCGTGCCTCATCGATGGTGAAGAACTCGGCGCGGTCGATCTCGGGGAAGGTCGCCGTGGTCCCGGAGCGCGGCGGCCATTCCATCTCAAAGGTGTTGCTGCGCATGGCCGCGGTGTCGAGTGTGCCCTCGATCGCGAACGCGTGGACGGTCTTGCCGCTGCGCATCTTCACGGGGTTGAGCGGGAGGGCGGCGCCGGCCGGGCGTGTGCCGATTTCCTCTTCGAACTCTCGGAGGGCGGCGGCGAGCAACTCTTCACCGTCGTGGACACCCCCCTTGGGGATGGTCCATGCGCCGGCGTCCTTGTTTGCCCAGACCGGGCCGCCGGGGTGGGCGAGCAGGACCTCGAGCAAGTGGTTCTTGCGGCGGTAGAGGAGGATCCCCGCGCTGACCTTGGCCATGGCGAAGAGTACGGAGGCGGGCGTGCCGGCCCCTCGGCGCGACCGCGGGGGCGTCATGCCGCGGGCGCGGCCCGTTTGCGCCGGCGCTTGGCCGCGCTGCGCCGCTCCATGGCCTTGTGGGCCGAGAGGCCGAAGGCGATGGCGGCGCCGAGGCAGAAGGCGGCGATGACGGCGAGTGCCGTCATCCAGGCGAAGGTGTGGTTGACGGTCTGCTGCACGCCGCCCTGGAGCGCATCGATCACGCCTCGGAGTTTGCCGGATTTGGCGTCGAGCTCGGGAGAGGCGAGGAGCTTGTCGATGCGTTCGGCGAGGGCGGTGAGCTTCTCGGCGGTCTGGGCGGTCTGGAGCGCGGCGTCGTTGAACTCCTTGAGCGAGTCGCGCTTGGGCTCGCCGGGGGCTGGCTGGGAGCCGGGCGGCGGGGCGAATCGTGCCGCGAGGGTGTCGGCGGCCTGGACGGTTCCCTTCAGCGAGGCGGAGAGCGTGTCGGCGGCGCTCATGGTCTGGCGGACTTCGGCGAGCGTGCCGCGGAGCTTGTCCTGGCCCTGGTCGATGTCGTGCAGGAGCGATTCGTGCTCCTGCTTGAGGGCGGCCGCGGCCTGCCGGATGGCGTCCTCCCGCTCGAGCTTCAGGTGGTTGAAGAAATCGTCGAGCGCTTCCCTTCGCTCCTTGGCGAAGTCTGTGCGCAGACGCTCGGCGGTCGCGGCAACATTGTTGGCGGCCTTGGAGACCTGCACGGATGCGTCGAGGGCGTTCTTCACCTCCGGCGTGCGAAGGAAGCCGGTGTAGAGGCTCTCGGTCTGCCACTTGAGGAGCTGCGGGGCGTGCTCGGTGTAGAAGAAGATGCGCTCGGCCAGGAGGCGCGAGCGCTGGACCTCGCGCACCGTCGGGTCGAGCCCGGCCAGCGGATCGAGACCGACGAGCGCGAGGAGGCTGCCCGGCCCGCTGTCCTCGGGGGCGAGGTTGGCCAGGGCCCGCTCCTTGGCGAACATCTGCAGGCGCACGCCGGAAACGAAGCGCTGCTCGGGGTGGGACTTTTTCCACCATACGATCACCCGATTGAGCTGGTCCTGCTGCTTGTCGGTGAAGACCCGCTTGCCGATGCGCCAGGCGAGCGCCTCCTGCTCCTTGTACGCGGCGACGATCTGGGCCGCCCGCTCCGGGCCGAACACGCCTGCGGTCCACGGCTCCTCGAGGATCATGCGCTCGAGGGTGATCATGGTGATCATGTCGGCGACGCCGACCATCGGGTTGGGGCTGGAGGCGATCTCCAGGGCGCTCGAGACGTTGGCGATCTTGATCTCGAGCGCGACGCGGCGGGAGCGGTCGTCCGCGGAGAGGGGCGAACCGTCGTCGTCGGCATCCTCGGGCGCGGCAGGACCGGCCTCGGGCTTGGGCGCGGCGGCGGGCGCCGCGCCGGCCGGGTGGGCGCCGGCGGGCCTGGCCGGGGCGGATCCCATCGGACCGAGCTGCTGGGACACGACGGCGATGAACGTGTCGGTGAAGGACATGAGCTGCCCCTGCACCTCCTCCGGGTCGGCGCCCTCCTTGCCGAGGGCGGCGGGCCTGCGGTCCACATCGTTGCCTATCCCCGCGCAACCCGCGAGCAGGACGAGCGGACCCAGCGCGCAGACAAGTCGGACGGCCATCGGTATTCGATTCACGAGTCGGCACTCCGCGAAAGAGAAATCGAGCGCAGCGCGCTCCCCACACGCCCGGGGCATGTTACGCCCATGGGCGTCGCTTCCCCCGAATCCACGCGATTCATACCCTGATGGCCCGCAAACGTCCTTCCTTCCTCCCCGGTCCGACCGCATGTCCTTCGACGATTGGCAATCCCGACTCGGCCAGGTCGAGGCGCTCATGCGCGCGGTGAGCCTCGAGACCGATCCGCAGTCGCTCGTGAATACGTACGCCGAGGGGGCCAAGAAGCTCTTCACGACCGACCAGCTCGTGGGCGTAAGCCGGCGCGAGCTGGAGCCCCCCCACTACATCATCACGCGGTCGCGGCGGTTTGCCCGCGAGATCGACCCGTGGGCGCAGCGGCACGAGCTGCCGATTCTCTCGGGCGGCATCCTGGGCGAGTGGCTGTACGACGGGAAGCCGAGGTTCATCGACAACCTCGAGCCCGACGAGCTGGACCCGGCGTACTTCCACCTCAAGGGGATGAGGGCCGCGTTCGTGCTGCCGCAGTACGACCAGGGCGTCGCGCTGAACTGCGCGGTGCTGCTGTGGGATGACCCGGCGAAGGTGGATGTCCGCGAGCTGCCCAACGCTTTGTGGCAGGGGAACCTCTTCGGGCGGACGACGCACACGCTCGTGCTCCGCAAGCAGATCAAGGCCGCGTACACCGCGCTCGACCGCGAGATGCAGATCGTCGGGGCGATGCAGCGGTCGCTCTTGCCGCAGGAGCTGCCGGAGATTCCCGGCGTGGAGCTGGCCGCGGAGTATCGAACATCCGAGCGGGCGGGGGGCGACCTCTACGACCTGTACCCGATGGCCGACGGTTCGTGGGGGCTCTTCATCGGCGATGTGAGCGGGCACGGGACGCCCGCGGCCGTCATCATGGCCATCACGCACGCCCTCGCCCACGCGCACCCGGGCCCCCCCGAGCCGCCCGACCGGCTCATGGCGTATCTGAACTCACGGCTGAGCGCGGACTACACCTCGCGCACGCCCGCGTTCGTGACGGCGTTCTACGCGGTGTACAACCCGAAGACGCGCACGCTGAAATACTCCAGCGCGGGGCATCCGCCGCCGCGTGTGGTGCGCAGCGGCGAGATCATCCCGCTCGACCAGGCCCGCGGCCTGCCGCTGGGCGTGATGGAGACCGAGCAGTACACGATGACGGAGATGCAGCTCGCCCCCGGCGACCTGCTCATGCTCTACACCGACGGCATCTCCGAGGCGATGAGCCCGCTGCCGCAGAGCCGGCTGTTCGGCTTCGAGCGTCTGGACCAGGTGCTCGGCCGATGGCGGGGCAGCGCGGCCCAGTCGATCGAGGATGTCATCAAGGCGGTGACCGAGTGGGCGCGGGGACGGGCGGCGGTGGATGATCAGACGATGCTGGCGATGCGGGTGGAGTGAAAGCTGCACAGTTCAAAGCTGCAAAGCTGCAAATGAACAGCCCCGAGCCAAACGAGCCTCGGGGCTGCTTTTCTGCCTTGAATGTGAACTGTGAACTTTGCCGCTTTGAACTTTGCTCAAGCCGCCATCTTCAGGTCGGCGCCCGTGACCGACGACACGAACATCCCGCCGCCGCCGCCGACGCCGAACTGCACGTTGATCGCCTCGCTGGGCGTCCCCGTCTGCGGCGGGTTGCTGCGCTTGCCGACGATGATGTAGCTCGCGGCCTGCGTGCCGTAGGGGAGCGTGAGATCGGTGAACTCGTAGTTCCCGCCGCGCTTGCTCGTGCCCGAGCCGCAGATCTGATACATCCCCGTCGTGCCCAAACGCCGCGAGATGATGAAGGTGCACCCGCTGCTGGGCGAAGAGTCCGTCGCCTTCCAGCGGAGCGTGATCGAGCCGTCGGGATTCAGACCAACGGTGACGCTCGTGGGCATCGATGGGGGGGCGGGCGGAGTCGGCGCGGCGGGCTCGGGGATCTGCGCTGCGGCGTAGACCGCGCCGGGGTTGGCCGAGGCATCCGCGAAGGCCTTGACGAGCTTGACCATGTCGCCGACGGTGGAGCGCATCGTCGCGGTGCTCGTGTGGAACGTCGTGGTCGCGGCCTTGGCCGCCAGCCGCGCGTTCTGGGCCGCCGTATAGGCGTCCCGTGCCGCCTTCGTCTGGGTGGTCAGATTGGTGCATTGCGAAGCCGTCAGGCCCAGAGTGGTCGGTGCCGCCGACCAGATCGGCAGGTGCGACTCGCAGAACTGGATCGCCTCAAGATCGCTCGGAGGAACAACGGGCATGACGCCCTCGCTTTCTTCGTCCCGTACCGAGCGGCCGAATCGGACGCTGTCGCGGGTGCGTGTGTGCGAGAGATTTCGACAAAGCGAATCGATGACTTCACTCGCGAATCGATTTTGTTGCCACTTTTCTTCGCGCGACGCGAGAACCCGCCCGTTCAAGTGGCTTCCGGCTGGTGATGCCCTCCTGTTTCACGCCCAAACTCTTCGGTCTCACGCCCAAACCCGAAGAGTTCACGCCCTAAACCTCCGGGTTCGGTCGCAGACCGGAAGAGTTCAGCAGCAAATCCGAAGGTTTCACGCCCGAACGACAAGGGATCGGGGTGAAACCTTCTGGTTGAGACGCTCGATTACAATCGCATCATGCGGATGGGTCGAATCGCGAGCCGAGTCTGCGGTTGGAGCGGGCGATGGCTCGCGAGTTTGTTGGCGTTGGTGCTTGTGGGGACCTGGGTGGCAAACTCGTGGGGCGCACCGATGCTCCGAGCGCCAAAGAGTTGGTGCGTTGTCGCGATCGATGGCGTCCTGCTCATCGATGGTGACAACGCTGGCTCGATGGCTCTCTATTTTCGATCCGACATCTCGAACGTTGAACGGATGGGCCTCATGGCCGCTTGGGTCCCCGGTCCATTTCCCGGCGGCAATGGTTCGTCCGACCTTGTGAAGTGGCGACCGATGTGGAATGGCGCGCTCGACACGACGTTCAACCGCTACGTATGGATCGTCACCGTACCGATTTGGATTCCGCTGTTCGGGCTCGCGAGCCTTTCGTTCTTCGCGTGGGCACGGTACCTGCGGCGACTTAGACCCGGCTGTTGCCCAAAGTGCGGCTACCAGTTGGCAGGATTGCAGCAGGGTTCGGTTTGCCCTGAGTGCGGGACCGCCCCAAGGCTACCACGCGCCGATTGATTGGAGATGGCCTTCGGCCCGAGGAACTGGCGAGGTTCGGATAATCCTCGCGTGTGCCTTTGTCTTCGCCCGGAGGGCGAGCGATGGTTGCCGGTGGCGCGG
>DASZWV010000120.1:0-11909 GCA_035546115.1 Phycisphaerales bacterium | reverse complement strand
GGAGTATCGGGCCTGACTTTGCGGGCTGCGTGGGATGAATTTGTTTTGTCCGGGCCGTCGATGGCCGAACTACCCGAGAGCCCCTCCGCATCCGGATCAGGGATCCCCACGGCGTTCAAGACGCGTGCGGCGGGCGGCTTGGACGGGCCGGTGATACGACGGCCGGAGGAACGCGACCCATGCACGCACACCGCACGCTCGTGAGGATCGGTTCGGCGTTCCTGCTGGCGAGCGCGGCGGCGCAGAGCCAGGCCGCGGGCGCGACGGGAACGATCATGCTGGTCGTGGCGAACTCCGGCTCGCTCGTGGCGCAGGAGACGGCGCGCAAGACGATGATGGAGGGGTGGGGATACACGGTGGTGCCGATCAGCGCGACGGCCTGGCAGGGGACGTTCGACACGGCGGCGCTGACCTCGAGCTGCGCGTACATCTGCGAGACGGTCAGCTCGACCGACCTGGGCACCAAGCTCAAGGCGAAGACAATACCGGTCATCTGCGACGAGAGCGCGCTGACCGATGATCTGGGCATCTCCTCGGGGTACACGCAGTACACCGCGACGTCGGTGTACATCACCAACACCTCGCACTACATCACGAGCGGGTTCTCCTCCGGCTGGCTGAGCATCTTCTCTTCGAGCCAGCCGCTGCACTACACGTCGGGGACGCTCGGGAGCTTCACGACGCTCGCGAAGCAGAGCTCGTGGAGCGGGCCGACGCTGGTCGTGATGGAGCGGGGCGACTCGCTGTACTCGAGCGGCTCGGCGGCGGGACGGCGGGTGTATCTGCCGTGGGGCGGGAGCGGGATGGACTTCACCCAGCTCTCGAGCGACGGCCAGACCATGCTGCGGCGGACCATCGAGTGGGCGCTCATGCCCGCGTGCTGGTGGAAGCTCGACGACGGCTCGGGCTCGACGGCGGTGGACTCCACGGGCGGTCGCAACGGGTCGCTCAACGGCGCCTCGTGGACGACTGGGAAGGTCTCCGGCGCGCTGAGTTTCGACGGATCGTCCGACTACGTGACGATCTCGAACAACTCGGTCTTCCAGGTGACCGGCGCGCTGACGATCGCGGCGTGGGTGTACGGCGCATCCTGGTCGAGCGACCCGAACTACGCCAGCGTCATTCTGCGCAAGGGCGACGCCAACCCGAACAACTGGCAGCTCGCGATCAACCAGGGGTACGTCTCGCTGACGCTCGACGACAGCGACGGATCGAGCATCAACGGGAGCACCCACCTGGCGAACAACAAGTGGTACCACGTCGCGGGCACGTGGGACGGCTCGAAGGGGCGCGTGTATGTGAACGGGGTCCTGGACAACACGCCGATCTCGCACACGTCGTCGCTCGGCACGGACACGCGGCCGGTGTACCTCGGCGGAAGAACGGGCGCAACGGACGTGCTGAACGGCAGGCTCGACGATGTGCGTTTCTACAACCGGTGCCTGACGGCGGCGGAGATCGCCGCGCTGGCGAGCTCATCACCGACGATCACGAGCTGGGAGAACGTGGCGCCGTAGCGGGCCCGGAGGGCTCAGACGCGTGCTTCCTCGCGGTCGCGGCTCTGGCGCTCGGCGCGCTTGCGCATCGACTCGTCGAGGATGCGCTTGCGGATCCGCACGCTCTGCGGCGTGATCTCCACGAGCTCATCGTCCTCGATGTACTCCAGGCAGGCCTCGAGGGACATCTTGCGGGCGGCCTTGAGGACGACCGTCTGCTCCTTGTTGGCCTGGCGCATGTTGGTCAGGTGCTTGAGGCGGGTGATGTTCACGACCAGGTCGTTGTCGCGGTTGTGCTCGCCGACGATCTGGCCGGCGTAGACCTTGTCGCCGGGGGTGACGAAGAGCACGCCGCGATCGGCGAGGAGCTCGCAGGCGTGGTGCGTGACGGGGGCCGTCTCGAGGGAGACGAGCACCCCCTGCAGGCGGTGCGGGGTCTCGCCGCTCACGGGGGCGAAGCGCTCGAAGGTGTGGTGCAGGATGGCCTCGCCCTGCGTCGCCGTGAGGATTCGCGAGCGCAGCCCGATCAGGCCGCGGGCGGGGATCTCGAACTCCAGGTGGGTGCCGGCGTCGCCGCGCGGCTCCATGGACTTGATCTCGCCCTTGCGGCCGCCGACGAGCTCCATGACGGGTCCGACGGCGGAGTTGGGGCAGTCCACGACGAGCCACTCGATGGGCTCGTGCTGCACGCCGTCGATCTCCTTGATGACGACCTCCGGCTTGCCCACGGCGAGCTCGAAGCCCTCGCGCCGCATGGTCTCGAGGAGGATGCCGAGGTGGAGCAGGCCGCGCCCGGAGACGTTGAACTCGTCGCCGGCGCTGTTGGAGAAATCGACCCTGAGCGCGACGTTGTGCTGGAGCTCCTTCTCGAGGCGGTCGCGGATCTGGCGGCTGGTGACGAAGGTGCCCTCGATGCCGGCGAAGGGCGAGTCGTTGACGCGGAAGGCCATGGTGAGCGTGGGCTCGTCGACCTTCACGGGGGGGAGGGCCTTGGGATTCTCCGGGTCGGCGATGGTGTCGCCGATGTCGACGGACTCGAGGCCGACCAGGGCGCAGATGTCGCCCGCGGTGACGGTGTCGGTCTCGGCGCGGCCAAGCCCGGCGAAACGGAGGAGCTTCTGGACCCTGGTCGAGACGATCTTGCCGTCCATCTTCATCACGGCGACCTGCTGGCCGGAGCTGATCTGGCCGTGGAAGACGCGCCCGATGCCGATGCGCCCGACGTAGTCGTTGTAGTCGAGGGTGGTGATGAGCATCTGCAGCGGGCCGGCGGCGTCGGCCTCGGGCGGCGGCACGTGCTGCACGATCGCGTCGAAGATGGGACGGAGGTTGGCCTCCGGGTGGCCGGGGAGGGCGTCCTGGCCGGCGGCGGTCTTGGCGGCCTCGATGTCCATCGTGGACCAGCCGGCGCGGCCCGAGGCGAAGACGCGCGGGAAGTCCATGGCGTGCTCATCGTCCATGCCGAGCTCGACGAGCAGGTCGAAGACCTCGTTGATGACCTCGTCGATGCGGGCGTCCGGGCGGTCGCACTTGTTGACAATGACGATCGGCTTGAGGCCGAACTCGATCGCCTTGGAGAGCACGAAGCGCGTCTGGGGCATCGCGCCCTCGGAGGCGTCCACCAGCAGCAGGCAGCCGTCGGCCATGCGGAGCACGCGCTCGACCTCGCCGCCGAAGTCGGCGTGGCCCGGGGTGTCGATGATGTTGATGAAGAACTGCTCGACTCCCCCACCGCTTGCGGGGCGCACGTAGTTCACGGCGCAGTTCTTGGAGAGGATGGTGATGCCGCGCTCGCGCTCGAGCGGGTTGGAGTCCATGATCAGGCCGTGCTGGCCGCCCTCGAGCTTCTCGAGTTCGCCGGCGCGGAAGTTGCCCGATTGCTTCAGGAGTTGGTCGACGAGCGTGGTCTTGCCGTGGTCGACGTGGGCGATGATGGCGACGTTGCGGAGCAGCTGGGCCCGCTGGGTCGCTTGTTCGGCGGTGATGGTGGAGGGCGGGGGCATGTGGGCGAGAGAAGAAGACGGATGGGCGGGAGGGCGTGCGGGACGAACGGGCTGGGGCTCGACAACCACCGGTCGGACGCTCTGGATCGGCGGGAAGAGCACGTTGGATGGACTGACGAACTCCCGATCGACCCCTGGGACCCCGTAGCGACGGTCGGGAGGCGGGGAGTATAGGTCGGAGGATGTGCGGGTTCGATCGGGCGCGGTGAATTCGCGCGTCGTTTACTCGGCGGCGGGGAGGCGGATGTCGAAATCGCCCTGGATGTCGCCGACATCGGTGATCAGCAGGCGAAGATCGATCTGCTCGATGCGCTTCATGGCCGAGCGGAAGCCGTCGAGGTCGGGCACGGCGGATGGGAGCATCGCCTCGAGCACGCGCGGATGGGCGGTGGCGAGGCAGACCCAGCGGGCGGTCTCTGCGCCGGGCGGCGGATCGGCGGTGAGCGCGGCCGCGTCGGCCCGGAGGAGATCACCCGCCGAGGGACACTTGGCCGGCGGGGCGAATCCCCGCGGCGTGCGCTGAGAGACGTTCATCGCCCACCAGCCGGGCGCTTTGTCGGCGAGGGCATCGGCCGGGCGCGAGGGATAGGCCCACGAGACGGTGAGGGGCTTGCTGCTCAGGAGCGGAATGGCGCCATCACCGCCGCCCGCCGCTCCGCCCGCTCCCACGGGATTCGCGCCCGCGCCGACAGGAGAGATGCGCACGGCGCCGGGGGCGAGGCCGTCGTAGTCGCACACGGGCGGCGCTTCGAAGCCGAGTTGCTTCTCGATGCGCGAGATCCACGCGGCGATCGGGCCGTCGAGCGTTCGGGCCGTCTCGCGGGTGTCGGCGGTGCGCATCGCGAACGTGCACGAGATGCGGGAATCGGGCTCGGTCGCGCGGCAGACCAGGGCCTGCTGCGGCGTCATCGCCTTCTTGGCCTCGTCGGGCATGGGGATCATCTGGCCGATGCTGCCGAGCTTCCACGACCACGGGCCGAGGACATCCGGGAGCGAGACATTCTGCACCATGACGAGCATGGAGCCGGCCGCGAGCGACCGAAAGGCCGCATCGCTCGTGGGCTCGGTCCGCAGGAGTTTTTCGCGCCGGGCCTGCTGGCGAACGAGGATGCGCGAGTGCCAGGCCGGGCCCGCGGGGGCGGCATCCGCGACGGCCGGGTCGGGCTTGATGCGCTGCCCGGCGAGGAGGAAGAAGTCGCTCCAGGGCGCCTTGCCATCGGGTGTGTCGAGCGAGGCGAGGATGAGCACCTCGGCGCCGGTGAGCCCGCCGGCCTCGCACGCCTGCTTGAAGACCGGGCGGGAGCCGAGCGTGCCGGGGGTGGAGACCCCCGGCGCCGCGGCGGGGCGAGTGGTGGCTCGCGCGAGCGAGGAGAGCAGCTCGTCGAAGAGTTCGCCGCGGCCGGTCGGACCGAGGATGAGCGTCACCCGGTCCGAGACCGACTGCCTGAGCGTCGGCTTGGCGACCCGCGCATCGAAGGTGACGGAGTGGTGGCTGGCGAGTTCGTACTGGCCGTTCTCGAGCGAGAGGATCTGGTGGCCCTCGACGATTGCGCGCGGCGCGGCCAAGAGCCGCTCTTTGAGCCGGCGCTCGGTGTCGGCGCTGACGTCGCTCATGATCGCCCAGCGGCGGTCGTGCTTCTCGCCGACGGCGCGGGTGACGAGGATGATGCGCTGGCCGAGGAGACGGTCGAACGTCTCGTCGCGATCCCAGCCGAGCTGATCGGCGAGGCCGTCCCACGCCTTGGTGAGGGAATCCAGCTGGCCCGCGCCGGCGAGCAGCTTGCCGACGGCCTCGCCCCAGGGCGAGCCGCGCAGCTGGTTGCAATGCTCGAGGACGACCACGAGGTCCACATCGTCGGGACGCTCGGAGACCGATGCCGCGACGCTGGCGCATTCGGCGGGCAGGGGCGGGGCGACCGCGGCGGACGGGGCGCCGAGCGAGGCCGGGGTGCGTTGGGCCGATGGCTGCGCGAGCACGCCCGCGGGGACGAGCAGCGCCAAGCAGACGATGATGGCGAGACGATGGAGCATCGACACCGGTTAAACCGGCGGGTCGAGGGTAGGTTTTCGGGATTCGGCCCGGCGACGGAGTTATCGCGGGAGGAACGTGCCGTCGAGGTCGTGCTCGAGGAACGTCGGAACAACGTTCACGCGCGGGATGTCGGCGGAGAAGATCACGGGATGCGTGGACTTGTCGCTGGAGACCGCGGGATCCGAGGGATAGGTCGATGTTTCGTACTGGATCGCGTAGGCCGAGGCGACGTGCGTGTACACCGGCGCGGGCGTCTGCATCGAGACCGCCTGCGTCGGCATCACCAGCGGCGCAGACTCATCGGGATCGGGCCGCGGCAGGCCGGCGGCGAGCGCCGGGCGGGATTCGGCGGGCCGGAGGGCGATCGCACGACCCTCGTTCTCGGAGATGCGATTCGCGGCGACCATCGCGGCGAGGAACCTGGTCGCATCCGACTCGCGGAGCGTGAGCATCGGGGCCGACCTGGGGATGAACTTGTGGGCGGCGCAGCACTCGACGCACTGCACGACATCCGAGATCGGCGCGGGCTGCTGGGCGATCGCCTGCACGGCCCTGGGCGCCCAGCGGTACGTGAGCGCGATGCCGAGCGCCGTCAGCACGACGCACCCGCCGACGCCGATGCGGATCCACGGGAGCTTGCGGCGGACGCTCGGGGCGAGGAAGGGGCGCTCGGCGTCGACGCGATCGAGGATCGAGCTGGTGAGATCGGGCGCGACGATGGGTGTCTCGCGCATCTCGTAGGCGACGCGCCGGATGTCATCGAGGCGGGCACGGCGGTTGCGCTCGTTCATTCATCCCCCCCACTCGCGACGGCGCTGAAGACTTCCGCGACATGGCGGCCGTACTGCTCGTGCTCGGTGAGGAGTTGGCGCATCCGCTGGCGGCCGCGGTGCAGGTGGCTCTTGATCGTGCCCTCGGGCATCTCCATGTGCTCGGCGATCTGGACGATCGGCCAGTCGAGCTGGTGGAAGAGGACGACGATCTCTCGCTGGTCTTCGGAGAGGTGCTGGAGGGCCCAGTCGATCGCGGCCTTGGCGTTGCCGGTCACCTCATCGTCGATGGTCGAGGACTCGGGCGCATCGAACCCGCCCTCGCGGCAGGAGACGAGGTCGGAGTCGTAGCTCGGCTTGTGCTTCTGGCAGGCGTTCACGTAGAGCCGCTTGGCGATCGTGAACAGCCACGTGGAGAAACGGAACTTGAAATCGAAGCGGTGCAGGTTGGTCAGGGCGCGGACGAACGCATCCTGCACGACGTCCTCGGCGACCTCGGGCCGGCCGGACATGCGGAGCATGTAGGCGTAGAGGGAGGCCTGGTGGGCCTTGATGAACTCGGCCGCGGCGGCGCGATCGCCGGCGATCGCACGCTGCATGAGGGCCTGTTCTTCGGCGCGGGTCATCGTGAGGAAATATACCGGATACAGGGGAGGTGGGTTCTGCGATTTGTATGACCGATGCGGTCTATTTCGGCAATCGTTTGGCATTTGGAAGGCCTTTGGGGGCCTGGGGGGTGGACACGGGGTGTGTGATTGGACGCGGGGAAAGGCCAAACGATCCGCGGTTTTCGTTATCGACCCCCGACACACCCTGCCCTTTGCTCAATACGGTCGCACGACCCTGAGACCCCTGAACAGTCGGAAGTGTCTGTCATTCAGCGTGACCACTGGAAGCGCGAGCCTGAGCGCCGTGGCAGCGATCAAACAATCCGGCCAACCCACCCCGTGCGAGAGCGTGTGCCGCTTGGCAAAGGCCACACAGTGATCGAAGTCGCCCGGCACGACTCGAACCCGGTCGAAGCGATCCAGCACCTCCGAGAGGTCGCGCAGGTCGCGTCGGTTGCGGGCGCCGGCGATGACTTCCGCTTCGGCGGCGGGCAGGGAATCAGCCACGTCGGTCTCGGCCAAGCGATTTCTCGCGCAGCTTCGCCATGATCTGAAGCGTGCTGAGCCCCTTCCATTCGGGGCGGTTCTTCCACATTCCAAACGCGGGGAGCTTCTCGAGCGGCGGCTTTCGCGCGCGAGTCTGTTTCGCGGACTTCGGCGACGTTGATGCCTTCTTCTTCGAGCGACGATGCAACGGGGAAACCTCGACCGGCGTTCCATCGGGAATCTCGCCGTCGAGAATCACGATCACGCCGTCTCGCACTACGCCTCTGAAGGTCATGGTTCACCTGGGCGAATGGTACACAATTGAGCAAGGCCCGGACGTTCGCTGTGCGGGCCTTGCTTCGTGATTCGATGAGTTGTTCCCGCGCTTTCGGGTGAGTGCCTTCGGCGCGGGGTGCGGCGGGTGGCCTACTGCGTCCGCCGCTGCGGACCATGCATCATGACGCACGCCTCTGACGCGTGCTGGTTGTCGTGGATCAGGCGGCCTTGGCCCGGCGCTTGCCCCGCCCGACCGTTCGCTGGTCGAGCTCGGCGCGGCGCTGGGGCTCCTCGATGAGCATCTCGGCCATCTCCATGGGCGTGGTGGCCCACAGGTCGGCGCCGATCTCCTCGGCGAGGCCCTCGGCGCGATTGAAGACGCCGCCGCCGACGGCGATCTGCGTGCCGTTGGCCGCGCCGATCTCGCGGAGGGTGTCGATCAGGCCGCGGATCTCGGGGAGATCCTGCGGCGCGGAGCAGAACATCATGAGGACGCCGGGCTTGTCCTCGTTGACGCGGGCGAGGATCTCGTCGGCCGCGACGCCGGCGCCGCCGAAGCGGACCTCGAAGCCCGAGGCTTCGAGTACGTCGACGGCCATCTGGGCGCCGAGCTCCTCGTTCTCGCTCGGGCCGCAGAACGCGAGCACGGTGCGGCCCTTCGAGTAGTCGAAGGTCAGTTGGGCCGCGTTCTGATCGATCAGCTGGCGGAGCAGCCGCACGGCCATGTGGTGGCTCATGCGGGTGAGCTGATCCGCCTTGTACAGCTTCTCGATCTGCTGGTGGGTGGGCCAGAAGAGCTCGGTGATGAGCTCGATCGGGCCGCCCAGCGCCTCGCGGGCTTTCTGAACGGTGGCCCTGGCCAGCGGGCGATCGCCCGCGATCAGGGCCTCAAAGAATCTTTCCATCAACGCTTCCTGGTGCATGACCATTCTCCGGCTCGTGGACTGTGCTCGCCGCGCTGGCATCCTGCTCGCGTGGCGAATGGGGTTGAGCCGGTCGGTCTCCTGCCCGCCGGGTCTTTTCGACCCTGACGTGATCGGGATTCGGGCGAGACATGGCCGTGTTTGGGCCCCAACTTTGGTCGGGGCGGCATAACCGCGCGGGGACGCGCAAGGGCTTCTCAGGGTGCTGATAAGCCCGGGAAGCGGAGCGGAGGGACTTAATTGATCCGGCTCAGGCTCTCGCCGCGTAGCACATGCAGACCCCCATCGTCAGGGGAGTTGCCGCGATGTCGCGGAACCCTGCGTCCCGGAGAACATTCACGAACTCGCCCCGGCCGAGAAACGTCTCCACGGACTTCGGCAAGTACTTGTAAGCACCAGACTTATCCCGCGCGATCAGGGTCGCCGTGAAGGGCATGATCTTCTGGGTATACAGGCGGTTGAACCACCTGGCTGGGGGGAAGGTTGGCTCGGAGAACTCGAGGATCGCCAGCCTTCCACCGGGGCGCAAGACTCGCCGAAACTCGGCGATCGCCTTGGCCGGGACGAGCACATTCCGGATGCCGAAGGCGATGGTGATGACATCAACCGAGGCGTCCGCGAGCGGCAGATTTTGCGCATCCCCCTGGATGTAGGTAATTCGATCGGCAATCCCGGGCGGGAGTTTCTTTGCGCGCACCCGAGCGACATCCAGCATCTGCGGCGTGAAGTCCAGTCCGGTGACCTTGGCCGCGCCGGCGCGGGCGAGGGCCTCGGTCAGGTCGCCGGTGCCGCAGGCGACATCAAGGCAGACGTCCGTCGGCTTCACGGCGACCTGCCTGATTGCAAACCGCCGCCACGCCTGGTCGCGCCAGAACGAGTGCAGGCGGTTGTTCAGGTCGTACGAGGGCGCGATGGCCGCGAACATGCTCCGGACCTTGTCCGGCTTGTCGGAGCGGGCGTGCGGGTTGGCGGCGAGGTCTTCGCGAGACCAGGCGGGGGCGGCGGGTTGTGCCGGGGTGGAAGACACGGAGGGAGGATATGGGCGATGTGGGATGTACGATGTGCGATGGACGATGTCCGTAGAGGGAGGATAAAGATGATGCGATGTTCCAACGCCGCTCGCCGTGCACTGGTTGCCTTGGCATGCGTGGGTGTGCTCGGGCTGATGGGGTGCGAGACCAACGCGACCACCGGCCGCAAGCAGCTCAAGGCCTTGACGCGCGACCAGGAGGTCGCCCTCGGCGCGGCCGAGGCCCCCAAGATGACCGACCAGTTCGGCGGCGAGGTGAAAGATGCTCGGCTGCGGTCGTACATCGATGAGGTTGGCCAGAAGATCAAGGACCAGACGGAGGTGGATGGCCCGACGCGCCGGTGGTCGTACACGCTGCTGGATTCGGACGTCATCAACGCGTTCGCGCTCCCCGGAGAGAAGGTGTTCATCACCCGCGGCCTTGCGGACAAGCTGACGACCGAGGCCCAGCTCGCGGGCGTGCTCGGCCACGAGACCGGCCACGTGATGGCGCGGCACACCAGCGAGCGGCTGGCGCAGTCGCAGTACACCAGCATCGTGACGAGCGTGCTCGGCACGCTGGCGGGTGCGGCGGTGAAGAACGAGACCGCGGCCCAGGCCCTGCCGACGCTCATCGACGCCGGCGGCAAGACATTCGTGCTGAAGTTCAGCCGCGAGCAGGAGACCGAGGCGGATGAGCTCGGCATGCGGTACATGACCAAGGCGGGGTACAACCCCAAGGGCCAGCTCGAGGTGATGCAGGTGCTGGATCGCGAGTCGGGCTCCGGGGGGATCGAATGGCTCCAGACGCACCCGCTGCCCAAGACGCGCATCGATCACGTGCGCGAGCTGCTGGGCACGCAGTACGCGTACACGCAGAGCGGGCCGCAGGCCGGAGCCTACCAGGACTACGCCGACCGGTATCGGCAGCGGTATCTGAGCATCCGCGAGCTGGCGCCGGATTGGGGCGCCCCCAAGCCGAAGAAGAGCGCGGCGGTGGATGGGCACGGGCGCATGCGGTTGCTCGCGACGATCGATCCGGATGATCCGATGACCTGGTGCGCGATCTGCCGGGCACGGGCGCAGGCCGAGGCGGGCGCGCGGGTGAATGTGGCGCCATGATCGTTCGGGGTAGGGGGGCGTGCGGAGCAACCTGTTTGGGCTCGCGACGGCCTCGGCCAGCGCCGCGGCGGTGCGGATCAGCCGGCCTCGTCTGAGGTGGTTCAGGGCGCGTGATCCACGCGACAGTCCGATGCGCCGCCGGATCAGGAGGCCCCGCGCCGGGCGCACCGGCGTGCCGGCAACAATGCCGGGGATACTCGCGAGTTCTCTGGCGAGACTCGCGGTTTGCGGTAGATTGGTTACCAGCCTGTGGGGGGAGCTTCTTTCTCTGGGAGTATCGTCCCTCGAGAAGCCGGTGGTTTCGGCGGGCTTCGAGAGCGCGGATGCGCCGCGAGGAGAGAGAGCCATGCGCCCACGGTCCATACCAGTCCTGTCCGCCTTCGCCGCCGCTGTCGGCCTCGCGGGCTCCGCGCTCGCGCAGGTGAACCCGGTCGTGGGCTATCCCAACAACTATCTGAGCGTCTCGGTCGGCTGGGCCAACGAGTTGCTGCTCAATCAGTCCTACGGGGCGGGCTGGCCCAACGCCTCGAGCTTCGGCACCACGAGCGTGACGTACGACACGGCGCCGGGCCCGACTTTCGGCACGCTGCAGAGTTCGAACATCACGATGTCGCAGTTTGCTGCGAGCGCCGACCCCAGCGGGCCCGCGAACGTCACCAACGCGGGCCTCCTGCAGTTCACGCCGGTGGTCAACTGCCAGTACGTCTTCAGCGGAGTCATCAACTATGCGTTCGTCCGCTCGTTCGCGGCGGCCGGCGCCTCGTGCACCATGACGCTCGAGGAGATCGGTGGTCCGGTCCTGACCAACTACAGCACCACGCTCATGGGCATCCCCAACTCCATCGGCAACGGCGGCGTGCTCTTCGACGCCGCGGCGCCGGCTCTGGGCCCGCAGACGGGCACGCTCGCCGCGGGCACCGCGTATCGGTGGACGTGGAGCATCAACACCTTTCTCACCGCCGGTTCGGACCCGGGCGCACGGACTTCGCTCAACGGCTCCAACAACGGCTTCGGACTGTCGTTCTCCGTGCCCGCCCCATCCGCGTCCGCGCTGCTGGGAGTGGGCGGGCTGATGGCGATGGGGGGTCGACGGCGCCGCGGCACACCGGGGAATCGGTGACTCCCACGGCCAAGGCCGACCGGCCGCCCGGATTTGACGCTGCGGATGCCGCGCACTCCGGACA
>DASZWV010000119.1:0-4642 GCA_035546115.1 Phycisphaerales bacterium | reverse complement strand
CTCACTGCCCCGGCAGGTTCTGCTCGATCCAGTCGTCCTGACGCAGCACATCCGCGCGGCTGATGCGGGCCCGCTTCTCGGCGCGCCTCTGCGCGATGTGGAAGACCCACGCGGCCCGCTTCTGCGCCATGCCCGTGAGTTCCTCCGCGCCGCCCGCCCCCGACTGCAGGCCCTTGAGCGTGAGCGCGAGCTTCGGCGCGTACAGCCGCACGAGCTCATCCTCCAGGCTCACGAACATCTGCGCGCTCCCCGGGTCGCCCTGCCGCCCGGCGCGCCCGATGAACTGCCGGTCGATCCGCAGCGCCGAGTGCATCTCGGTGAGGATGACGTGCAGGCCCCCCGCCTCGCGGCTCTCGCGGTCGAGCTTGATGTCCGTGCCGCGCCCGGCCATGTTCGTCGCGACGGTGACCACGCCGTGCTTGCCCGCAAGCGCGATGAGGTCGGCCTCCTCCTTGTCGAAGTTCGCGTTCAGCACGCGGTGCTGCACGCCGCGGGCCGTCAGGCGGCGGCCGACGTGCTCGCTCGCCTCGATCGATCTCGTGCCGACCAGCAGCGGGCGCTTCTGCGCGTGCAGCTGCTGGATGCTCTCCACGATCGCGTTCCACTTGGCCTCCTGCGTGCGGAAGATCCGCATCGGCCAGCGCCGGCGGATGAGCGGGCGGTTGGTCGGCAGCACCGTCACCGGCCGCTCGTACACCTTCTCCATCTCGACGGTGGCGTCGGCCGCGGTGCCCGTCATGCCGCACAGGAACGGGTACGAGCGGAAGAACCGCTGGAAGGACATGCGCGCCAGCGTCTCGCGGTCGGCGGTGATGGAGACATCCTCCTTCGCCTCGACGCTCTGGTGCAGGCCGTGCTCCCACGAGCGATCCTGCAGGAAGCGGCCGGTGTACTCGTCGACGATCACCACCCGCCCATCGACGATCTGGTACTGGTGACCCGCGAGATAGCAGTGGCGCGCGACGATCGCCAGCCGCACGAGCTCCTCGGCGCGCCGCGTCGCCCGCCAGATCGGCTCCTGCAATCCCGCGGCCATCTCGTCGATGCGGTGCCGGCCGCGGCGCGTGAGCTCCGCCTTGCGCCGCAGGTGGTCGATCGTGTAGTCGGCCTTCTCGTCCAGGCGCCTGGCGATCCACGCGGCGTCCTTGTAGACGTTCGACATCTCGTCCTCGCGCCGCGAGCGCGCGATGATCAGCGGCACCACGCCCTCGTCGATGAGCACGGCGTCGGCCTCATCCACCAGCGCGGCCCGCAGGCCGGGGATCATCGGCCCGGCCCCGCCCGCCCCGCCCGCCCCGCCCGCCCCGCCGGCCACCGAGAGCAGCCGCCGCCCCGCCCACGCCGTGTCCAGCTGCCCGAGGCGGATCTGGTCGCGCAG
Organism: Phycisphaerales bacterium; assembly: GCA_035546115.1. Classification (GTDB taxonomy): domain Bacteria; phylum Planctomycetota; class Phycisphaerae; order Phycisphaerales; family UBA1924; genus UBA4658. The sequence continues at coordinate 3,264 of DASZWV010000119.1, read as the reverse complement.
CCAGTCGGCGGTGATCTGCTTGGGCGTGCCATACACGATCGGCCGCGCGTACACGTCGAAGCGGCTCTGCTCGTCGAGATTCTGCACGATCGCCCCGACGGCGCACCCCATGCGGTTGTAGATCGCCCCCCGGCTCTCCGCGTCGCGCTGCGCCAGGTAGTCGTTCACGGTGTAGATGTGCAGGTAGCGGTGCTGCCACGCCAGCAGCGGCGCGGCGAGCGAGCCCGTGAGCGTCTTTCCCTCGCCCGTCACCATCTCCACGATCCGTCCGTGGTACAGCGCCATCGCCCCCATGATCTGGACGATGTACGCCTCCTCCCCCGTCGCCCGGCGGGCCACCTCGCGCACGATCGCGAACGCACGCCGGATCGCCTGCGCATCCTGCCGCCCGCGGACGAACAGCTCGCGCACCTCGCGGATGATCTCGTCGAGCGCCGCGTCCGAGTGCGTGCGGATGTCCGGCGCCATCGCATCCACCGCCTCCGCCTCGGCCCGCAGCCACCGCAGCGAGATCCGCCGCGTCCGCAGCTTCATTGCCGCGAAGGATGCGGCCACGTCGAGCCCCTTCGGGTTCGCGGGCTTGCGCCGGCGCGACCGGAGCGATTCGAACAGGGCGTTGTAGCGGGTGACGGTGGACATGAGAGGTGTCGGGGTGTCGAGGCGTCGAGGTGTCGAGGCCACCCTTGGCACCTCGACACCTCGACACCTCGACGCCTTCCGTTACAAGTGCACTCTCCCCTGGATCTCCTTCTCCAGCCGATCGATCCACTGGGCCAGCAGCGGCCGCGGCGGGAGCTTGAATCGGACCTTCACGCGCTCGCCGGGGAGCGTGAGCGCCGCGAGCCTCTCCGGGTCGCTCGCGTAGATGTTCAGGTTGAACTGCGGGCGTTTGGCGATGCGCCCGCTCTCGTCCTTGCTCTCGGTCTCAAAGGGCCCGCCGCCGGTGAAGCCCAGCGCCGCGTGCCGCAGGTCGCGCTGCCCGGCCTGGATCACATCCCACTTCGAGGCGGGCAGGATCTGGTTCACATCCGAGACCAGCCGCACGTCGCACGCCAGCCCCGCGCGCGGCGAGGATGGATCGAACAGCCACGCGGCCTGCCGCTGGTCGAGCGTCGCGGCCACGCGGACCGTCCCGGGATCCACCACGTCGCACACCGCCTCGCCTCGCTTGACGAAGGCGCCCAGCCGCACGGCCGGATCGGCGCCGGCGATCATCCCCGCGTGCGGCGCCCGCACGACCAGCTTGGAGATCCGTAGATCAACCTCGGCGAGGTTCTCGCGCCCGACCCGCTCGCGCTCCCGGGCAAGCTCGGCGGAGGCGGGCTCGCCGCGGCTGATGGCGTCGCGCTCCGCGATGATGAACTCGTCGAGCTGCGACTGGATGGAGCGCCGCCGCTCCAGCAGCTCGCGGCTCTCGAGCGTGACGATCGGCTCGTCCTTGGCGACGTGCTCCCCCGGACGCTTGTGCACCTTCACAACAAAGCCGTCTGTTTCGTAGTGCAGCTGGTCCTTGTTCAGGCTCTCGATCACGCCCGTGCCGTGCCGCCGGTCCGGCATGGGGATCACGCCCAGCACCACGCCGCCGAGCAGCACCAGCCCGAGGGTCGTGGCCACGGTCCGCAGGCGATGCTCGCTGATCTGCGGGCTGGTCGCCAGCCAGTGGATGAGCTTGCCGACGGGGATAACGAACCACGCCACCGCCGTCCAGATCGCGAGCACGAGGCCGATCGCGAAGAACTGCCCGAGGATGAACAGCGTGATGGAGATGAACAGGAAGATGCGGTACGCGCCCGACAGGATGCCGTAGACGACAAGGATCGCCTGCTCGCCCGCGTCGGTGGACGGCGGCTGCAGGTTCTTCAGGCGGAAGATGCCCTTCTGCACCAGGTGCATGAGCATCCGGTTCGAGCGCTGCGCGAGGTTGGGAACCTCGAGCAGGTCCGCCAGGATGTAGTACCCGTCGAACCGCATCAGCGGGTTGGCGTTGAAGAGCACCGTCGCGATGCTCGAGCTCACCATGATGTTGAAGCACAGGTGCTGGATGGTCGGGCTGCCGCCGTTCTCCTGGGCCACCCACACGAACGCCGCGATCGACGCCACCGTGAGCTCGAACATCATCCCCGCCGCGCCGACGGCGATCCGCTGCCACTTGTTCGCAAACGACCACGCCGCCGAGGCGTCCACGAACGGCGAGGGCAGCAGCACCAGCAGCATGAACCCGAACTCGGGCACCTGCCCGCCGAAGCGCTTGCAGATCACCCCGTGCCCGAACTCGTGGATCGCCTTGGTCAGCACGTAGGCCACGGGCACCAGCCAGAGATACGCCGGATCAAAGAGCGCCCGCTCGCTGAAGCTCTGCGACAGCTTGCTCCAGTGCGGCAGGATCGTGTACAGCGCCCACACCACCAGCCCGCACCACGCGATGAACCCCCAGCGGTTCAGGATCGGCCGCAGCACGGGCTCGCAGGCCGTCAAGATGCGGTCCGGGTTGAACACCCGCATCTTCAGATACATGATGCCGATGGCCTGGGCCGCCGCCTTCCGCTTGAGCCGCTCGCGCCCGCGCCGCAGAAGCTGCTCGGTCTCGGGCGAGGCGTCCAGCGAGAGCAGGTTCGACTGGTAGAGCTGCCCGATGAGCTGGATGATCTCGTTCTGCGTGGGCGCCGCATCGCCGAACTTCTGCAGCGAGGCGTTCCACGCGGTCTCGACGTCCCGGTGCCCGTCGAGCATCCCGACGAAGTCGTGCGCGATCGGGTTCAGCCGGTAGAACTGGTTCGACGTCGGATCGTGCACCACGTGCCACCGCCGCCCGCGATAGTGCTGGCGCGTGATCTGCACGTGCGGCCGCAGCCGCGGCTTCATCAGCCGCACACGGTGCCAGAAGGGGGAGAATGTTGGGCGTTCGGTGGTCATGCGAGTCGCGTGAGCTGAGGGGCGACGCCGATGATCGGCGTAGAATCCAGCCAAAGGAGCCGACGAATGTGCCTGATGGGACCGATCAAGGACGGCAAGCTGGTGCTCGATGAGCCCGCCGCGCTCCCCGATGGAACACGCGTGCAGGTGGCGATCTCGCCGGTTCCCGACGCCGAGTCCACGCCGCGAAAGGGATCGCCCGAGGCGATCCTTCGTCTTGCGGGCACCATCACCCAAGAGGAGGCCGAGCACTTCCTTCGAGTCTCCGAGGAGTGCCGCCGGATCGATGCGGATCTCTGGGACGAGCACGCGTGAACTATCTGCTCGACACAAACCACTGGGTGCACATCC
>DASZWV010000118.1:0-3084 GCA_035546115.1 Phycisphaerales bacterium | reverse complement strand
GAGGTGGACGCCGCGCTCGACGAGGCCAACGTGGAGCGCTTCTGCCACGCCATCCACAAGTTCCTCGAGCACTCCCACTTCATCGTCATCACCCACCGCAAGCGGACCATGGCGAGCGCCGACCGCCTCTACGGCGTCACCATGCAGGAGCGCGGCGTCTCCAAGCGCGTCACCGTCAAGGTCGATCAGGTCTCCGAGAAGGGCGACATCGCGCAGAGCGCAATCCAGAATGCCCACGAGAGCGACGCGGGCGAAGAGGCCCCCATCGACCACGTCGTCCACACCGACCGCGCGTTCGATTCCGAGAGAGCCCCGAGCGCAAGCTCGGGGGAAGCTCCACCCGAGCCGAAGCCCAAGCGCACCCGCAAGGCCAAGCCCCCCCAACCGGCGCAGCCCGCCCTCGAGCCCTCCACGCTCCTCAACGGCCATAACAATGGCGAGAACGGGCAGGCGAACGGCGATCCGCAGCCGAGCGGGCTGCTTCGCAAGGCGCTCGCGGGCATGCGCGAAGAGCACGCGACCGAGCAAACCACCTGACGAGCGGTCCCCGTGAATGACTCAGCACGCAACTCCTGGACGCTTCGCTACGTTCTGTGGGGCTGCGTCACGACCCTTGGAGTGTTGTTGGTCGGCGCGGCCATCGCGGCCGCCGCGTGGCTTGCGCTCGACCAGATCGGAACGGCGAGGTCGTTTTCTGCTCCCGGCCAGATCGTTTTTCACGCATCCACGACCGATCCCGTGACCATCTGGCACGAGGTCCAGGTCGCCGGAAGGGGCCCGGTCCCGCCCGACTTCCTCCGTCCGCCCGCGGGGCTGACGATCCGAGTGAAGGATCAGGCCACCGGGCGCGGCGTGTCGCTCGATGCGGCGCCCAAGTTCGAGCAGAGGATCAACAGCACGACGCGCCTGTCGATCTATCAGTTCACTCCCGATGCGCCGGGCGACTTCGCGGTGAGCGCAAGCGGGCCGTCGTGCACGCTCGCGGTCGGCGGCAGCAACCCGGCGAAAGCCGGAGGCGGGGTCCTGCTCGGCCTGTGCGGCGGTTGCGGCGGCGTCGCGGTCTTCGTGCTGGGGGTGGTGATGCTCATCGTCACCGGCGTGCGGCACTCGGGATCGAAGACCACGGCAACACGCGTGCGGCCGCCGCCGCTATGACTCACTTCACGTGCAGTTCCTTCTGGATCATCATCCAGCAGGCCTCGTCGCACGCCTTCCCCGCCGCCTCGATCCCCGTGTTGCAGCACACCAAAGCCGCGAAGTCCTTCGCGGGCGCGATCCACAGCACGCAGAACCACATCGTGTTGCTCCCGCTGTGGGTGATCACGAACCGGTCGCCCTTGGGCCCGCCCCACGGCCGCTCCGGACGGCCCCATCCATACGCGTAGTCGCTCAGCGAATCCGGCGGCGTGTGCAGCCGCCGCAGCGTCTCGGACGTGAGCAATACCGGCCGTCCATCGATCGCCCTCCCCATTGCCGCGTGCAGCGCGGCATATTTCGCCCAATCCCCGATCGTGCAGTGCAGCCGCCCCGCGGGCGTGATCGCGATCGGGTTGTCCGCCCCGCGACCATCCGGCGTGTTCGGCCGCGGCTCAACAGGCTTGCCGTCCTTCGTGTGCCCCCACGGCTGATCGACCTTCCCCGTCGTCCCCGGCGCGCCCCAGCCGCACGAGGTCATCCCGAGCGGCCCGAAGAGCATCTCCTGCATCAGGTCCTCGTACGGCTTGCCCATCACCGTCTCGGCCACATGCCCCGCGATCGCGAAGCTCGCGTTCGCATACACGTTCTTCGTCCCCGGCTTGTAATTCGGCGGACGCGACGTCACGGCCTCCATCAGGAACCGCCGCGACTCGGTCGGCGTCCCCTTGAAGTGCCAGAGCTTCCCCCACAGCCCGTCGAAGTTGAGATCCGTCGGCACGCCGCCGCGGTTGGTGAGCAGTTGCTGGAGCGTGACGCCCCGGAACTCCTCGTTCATCCTGGGCGCGAACTCGGGAAAGACCTCCGCGAGCGTGGTGTCCCACCGGAGCTTCCCCTTTTCCACCAGCATCGCACACATCGTCGCCGTCATCGACTTCGTGCACGAGCCAAGATGCCACTCATCGTCGATCGTCACCAACTCCGGCGATCCCGTCTTCCGCACTCCCGCCACACCCTGCGCCACGATCGTCCCATGATGCACCGTCACCGAGGCCATCCCGGGGATCTTGTGCTTTTCAATGATCTTCGCGATGTCCGCTGAAATGTCCCGAGGCTTGACCTCAATCGCCGCGGCCGCCGGAGTCGGCGTCGCCGGAGTCATGGCCGGAGGCTCCCCGGCCCGCACATGCGAACTGCCCGCGAGCACGCACGCCACCAGCATCCCAACGCTCAGCGTCCGCTTGCCCATGGGCTCTCTCCCTCAATCCAGCCGCACCGCGCCCACGAGTTCCCCAATCGACGAACACCCCTGCTCCCGCACCCACTTCTCCAGCCCCTTCACCACCCCCAGCGGCGAGCGCGGATCGACGAACAGCGCCGTCCCCATCTGCACCGCGCTCGCCCCCGCCAGAATGAACTCCGCCGCATCCTCCCACCGCAGCACGCCCCCCGCGCCGATGATCGGCACGGCCGCCGCCTTCGCCACGCGCCGGTACACATCGTGCACGAGCTTGAGCGCGACCGGGTGCAGCCCCGGACCCGAGAATCCCCCCGTGATGTTCGCCAATCGCGGCCGGCGCGTCCGCACGTCGATCGCCATCGCCGGGATCGTGTTCGAGATCGTCAGCGCTTCGGCCCCCGCTTCGATCGCCGCGGCGGCGATCTCCGGCAATCCCTGGCCCCACGGCGACAACTTGACGATCAGCCGACACCGCGAAACGACCCTGCGGACTTCCGACACAACCTCGCGCAGCGCAACGGGCGACGAGCCGAAGTCCGTGCCCGACTTCACGTTCGGGCAGGAGACGTTGAGCTCGATGGCGTCGAACATCGGCCTCGGTTCCGAGGGAGCCCTGAGCGCAAGCTCAGGGTTTGCTCCTCGTGAGTCGGGCACGCCATTCGCCGCCTCGACTCCGCGTCCCATACCCGCCGCTTCGCTCGAACCCGAGC
>DASZWV010000117.1:0-2853 GCA_035546115.1 Phycisphaerales bacterium | reverse complement strand
TTCACACTCGACCCGGACACCACCCCGCAAAGACAAGTCTGGAATCGCACGGTCACGCTCAAGGACGCCTGGGCCAAGGTCGCCGGCAAGGACTGATCGATTCGAATCGAGGCGCGCGATCGCATGAGCCCACATCCGCCCACGACGTCTCCCGCGACGCACCTGGCGCCGCCGACCGCCCCGGTCGCGCACCCCTCTCATCAGACGTGGCAGTACCGGACGAAGGTCAGCTACCTGCGCTATCTCCACACGCCGGAAGGAAGAGCCGAGTTCCGCCTCGGCTTTCCCTGGCCGAGCGTGGTCATCACCGCACTCCTCTTCCTCACCATCGTCGGCATCCCCGCCGCCATCGGACACGCGATCGCCATGGCGATCCGCTATTCCTCGCGGAAGAAGAAGTTCGACCGCGCGGTCGCACACGCCAAGGCGTGCGAGCCCCTCTTCGTCTATCCCATCATGGTCAACACGCGCCTCCGGCAGTTCCAGAACCAGCGGGCCCCCGGCCTGGTCGTGGGCTCGTTCGAGGACCTCGGTGGGGAGTACTTCGCGCAGCTCGCCGCGGTCCTCGAGCCGATCGCCAAGGCCGCGCCCAACACGCTCGTCCCCGCGGAGGCCGCCCTTCGCCAGGCCCTCACCGACGAGAAGTACGTCGAGAATCGCCGCCGCCGCATCCCCGACGAGTTCACCGGCGGGGTCCCCGTCTACCTCTTCGACCTCGTGATCGACGGCCGCAAGCTCATCGGCGGGCGCCTCATGGCGCCTCGCATCCTCTGCATGGCCGATCGCGGCGATCGCGGCCGGATCTTCAACATCCCCTACCACACGCTCGAAGCGTCCGAATCCGGCAGCCCGCCGATCCAGCGCAGGGCCCCGGAAGAACCGCGAGTTTCCGACGAGCTCTTCGCGCTCGTCAATGCGGGAAACTTCCCCGTCGGCCCCGACCACCCCATCCGCGCTGTCGTCGATGACATCCAGGCGCCGTGCCCGCGCTGCTCCGCGCCGCTCGTCTCGCTCCTCTCGATCCGCCTCGACGCCCCGGAACTTCGCTCCGTCGCGGCCAAGCTTTCCGTCCCCGGCCTCCGCGCCCTTCGCATCGTCGTCTGCGAGCACTGTTGCCAGGAATGTCTGCATACCTACGCGGCCTTCGGGCCCGCGGGCGAGCTCCTCCCCGACGCCATCCGCATCCGCGACGACATGGAAGACAAGGACTTCAGTCCCGCTCCGGGCACGCTTCCATCCTCTCCGAAGCGCCGCTGGACCCGAGATGCGCTCCGCCTTGATCCGCTCCCTCGCCCCGCCACCGCGGCCATCGACTACGCGCTCGGGTCCGGCAGTTCCCACCTCGGCGGCCTCCCCAGATGGATCCAGGACCCAGAGCCTCCACCCTGTCCCTCCTGCCATCGCACCATGCCCTTTCTGGCGCACATCTCCGAGCACGAGCTCGGCGATGGCGACGTCGATCTGTTTGCGTTCTGGTGTCCCGGGTGCAGCACCACCGCCGTCGTCCCGCAGCAGTCGTGAGCGTGCCATTCGACGATTTCCCTCGCGTGTGCCAACAGTCCATCGCATGATCACCCTCACCTCCCACGCCCTCCGCCTCTGCGTCGCCCCCGAAATCGGCGCAGGCATCACCGACTTCTCCCTCCGCGGCCCAGGCGACGCATTCCTTCCCCTCATGCGCCGCGCCGCCCCCGGCGAAACCAACGCCTCCAACTTCGCCTCCTTCCTCATGGCCCCATGGGTCAACCGCATCCGCAACGGCACCTTCCCCTTCAACAACAAGCGGCACACCCTCCGCACCAACACCGCCGACAACATGGCCCAGCACGGCGATGTGCGCAAGCGCCCCTGGCGACTCACCCAGCAATCCGCCAACTCCGCCGTCTGCGAGTTCGACAGCCGCGAGGTCTCCGACGCCAACTACCCGTGGCCCTTCGCCTGCCGCGCCCTCTACACCCTCCTCGGCACAGACCGCGGCGGAAGCCTCCGCATCGATCTGCTCGTCCGCAACGTTTCCGACGAATCCATGCCCGCCGCCTGCGGCCACCACCCCTACTTCATGCGACGCCTCTGGCGCTCCGACGATGACCTCCACATCCGGGTCCCCGTCGCGGCCCGCTACCCGCTCGAAAGCGGCTGCGCCACCGGCCCCGCCGCCGAAGACGACCTCACCAGGCGCCTCCGCACGCTCGCCCCGCTCCCTGCCGAGCCGATCGACTCCGTCTTCAAGTCGGCCGCCGAACCCGCGCCCGGCGCCGCACCCAACACAGCCGAACTCCACTGGCCCGCCAGCCGCGTCACGCTCCGTATCACCGCCGCGCCCATCTTCTCCCATTGGGTCGTCTTCGCCCCGCACGAGCAGGCCGCCGGCAACTCCCCGCTCGCCTTCATTGCCATCGAGCCCCAGACCGCCGTCAACGACGCCCTCAACCTCGCGGCCAAGGGCGTCGCAAACACTGGCACGGTCACGCTCAACCCCGGCCAGGAGCTGGCGACGACGTGCGCGTTCGAGGTCGTTTCAGAGTCGTAACTACTTGTCAATAAACATCTTGTGCAGAAAACCAAAAACCGTACAAACTACTTGACAACATCCAAACATCAAGTACACTCTCCCCATGCTCGCGGGGGATTCAGCCATATTCGAGCCCTCTCCGGAAGTCGTTGACCGCCTCATCGACGGCCTCGGCGATCCCTCCGCCTCAATCGCCGACCTCGCCCGCGCCCACGGCACCACCGCCGAGGCCCTCTGCCTCTGGATGACCACCCCCCGGATCGCCGAGCGCCTCGCGCAGACCAACAACATAACCACCTGGCGCACCCGCCTCGTCGCCTCGAGCAAGCTCCACAGCGCCA
>DASZWV010000116.1:0-1545 GCA_035546115.1 Phycisphaerales bacterium | reverse complement strand
CGTGACATTCACCTCGCCGGGCTCCACGGGGGTGGGCAGGGCGCTGCTGACGCCACCCGAGGCGGAGGCGAAGCCGCCGTCAGAGAATCGGCTCGCGAAGGGACGCACCTGCGCGTTGCCGCTGCTCGCGTGCACGACGCGACCGAGCCGCACGCCGAGCCCCTCGGCGATCGCCCCGGCGCGGGCCCTGGCATCGGCGGTCGCCTTCACGATCGCGTCGTGGCGCGCGGCCGCGCTGTCCTTGAGGCTGAAACTGATTCCCCAGACCTGGTTTGCGCCGGCGGCGACGCCCGCATCCACGAGCTTGCCGATCTTGTCCACGTCGGCCGTGCGCGCGTTGATCGTGTTGCTCGCGCGGTAGCCGGAAATCCTGGGCGGTCGCGAACGCGATCCGTTGTCCTCGTACTCCGGCTGAAGGCTCAATCCCTGTGTCTGCACGACCAGCTGGGCGAGTTGGGTGTCCTTGACGGCGCGGATCACCTTCTCCATCGCCTTGTTCAGCGCATCCTGGGCCTCCGCGGATGTCTTCCCGACGGCCTGCACGCCGAGACTGACCGCCGCCTGGTCCGGGGACCGCGACTCGGTCGCATTGCCCGTGGCAACGATGGTCGCCTCGGGCGACGCCTGTGCGCGTGCGGTCGGTGAAGTGGACAAGAGCAACGCCGAGACGCCCACGACCAGGGCCGCCAATCTGTAGACACGCATGCTCCACGTCTCCTTTCGTTCGGTTCACCGGTACCTACATGCCCGGCGCCCGACCGGTTCGAACCCCGATAACGACGTCGCGCGGGAACCTGGGCGACCCGGCACCGAGATTCTCCCGTCTGATAAGGCCGAAGAGCCCCGATCCGGGCGAGTTATCTTTGGCGGGGCGAGCCCGGAGATTATTTTTGGGACCGGCGATCGCCGGGACCGAAGTTCCGGGTTTCGATCGTTCATGGGCTGGGGATCCACTCCCGGCGTTTCGCTGAGGAAGCGCGTTCGACCGATCGCGCGGGCCTTGTGCACCCTGGTCTTTCCCCGGGGCGCCGGGGTCGAGTTCCCGCGAACCACCGCGTCGGTTCTCGCCCGTGTTTCCATTTCGTTCCGGCGCTTCACGGCGTCCGGCAGAGGAGAGAGATTCATGATCCGGTCAGTCTTCGCATCCATTGTTGCGTCCGGTGTTCTGGCGGCCTCCGCGACGAACGCGCTCGCGACGTTCTCGGTGACCTTCAACGGCGTCTCGCCCTCGAAGTCGCTCTCGGTGTCGTCGAACTACGGCTCGTCGTACCACTATCTGACGGCCGGGAAGTTCAACTTCACCGGAAACGCCAGCAATCCCCCGGGCCTGCAGACGGGCTTCAGCGGCTTCTGCATCGAGTTGACGCAGTCGGTCTCCACGGGGCACACCTACAACGACTACAGCGTCACCGCGCTCGCCTCGGCCCCGGTCCCCGGCACCGCGATGGGCGCGGCCAAGGCGGACCGCATCGCGGAGCTCTGGGGCCGCCAGTACGACGGCCTGTCGACGGCGGACGACTATGCCGCGTTCCAGCTCGCGATCTG
>DASZWV010000115.1:0-6818 GCA_035546115.1 Phycisphaerales bacterium | reverse complement strand
ACCCCCGCCGTTGCTCTTGAGCGTCGCCTGAACCTGCTCCCAGGTCTCGGGGGCCACGATGGCGGGCTGCTCGCCGGGGTAGACGTTCTCCTTGTGGCGGATCTTGCCGAGGTACATCACGTTGTTGAGCACCAGGTGCAGGTTCACCTTGTCCCACGGCCGTCCCCCCCACCTGCCCCCCTTGATGGTCGTCGCCTTCTTGGTCGTCCAGCCCCGCTCGTTGAGCCTGCGGGCCGTCCGCACCAGCGAGCGCTCCTGAAGGTACATCCGGAAGACCTCGCGAACCTGCTCGGCCTCGGCGGGGTTGACCAGCAGGCGGCGGGTGCCCGGCTCGATGTCGTAGCCGAGGATCGGCCGCCCCCCCGCCCACTTGCCCTTGCGCCGGGCGGCGGCGATCTTGTCGCGGGTCCGCTCGCTGACGAGCTCGCGCTCGAACTGCGCGAACGAGAGCAGGATGTTGAGCGTCAGCCGGCCCATCGAGGAGGTCGTGTTGAACTGCTGGGTGACGCTGACGAAGCAGACGCCGTGCTTCTCGAAGGTCTCCATCATCCTCGCGAAGTCCATGAGCGACCTCGACAGCCGGTCGACCTTGTAGACGACCACGCAGTCGATCCGCCCGGCCTGGATGTCCGCCACCAGCCGCTGCACCCCCGGCCGCTCCATGTTGCCGCCGGTGTACCCCCCGTCGTCGTAGTGCTCGGGGTTGAGCCTCCACCCCTCGTGCCGCATGCTCGCGATGTACGCCTCGGCGCTCTCCCGCTGGGCGTGCAGCGAGTTGAACGCCTGCTCGAGCCCCTCGTCGGAGGACTTGCGGCAGTACACGGCGCAGCGGATGCTCGTGCGCGGGGTGGCGGGCGCGGGCTGGGTATTCGACCTGCTCATGGTGTCGCCGCCTCCTTGACCTTCGGCGCCGAGAGGCCAAAGAACTGCATGCCGTTCCAGTGGCTGCCGGTCACGCGTTTGGTGACCGCCGTGAGCGACTTGAACTCCTCGCCGCGGTACTCGAAGCGCTGGGGAGTGACGGACAAGACCTTCACCTCGACCGGCTCGCCCTTGTACATCCGGCGAAGAACCGTCCCCGCCCGTGGCAGCCGCTCGCGTCCTGGCGGGTCCAGAGCGAGAGTGACCACCGGGGCGAGCCGCGCGCCGACGTCGCCGCCGGCGGCGTCGTCGCCGCCCCGGCGCGATCTTGGCGGACCAAGGCGGAGATCGGCATCGCGGGCGAGCGCCTGCGCCTGGCGCCGGGCACGCTCGGAGATGTCCCCTTCGGCTAGCGCCTGCACGCGCCAGAGGATGCGCTTGACCAGGTGCTGGCGGTGCCGGCAGCGCGACGGCTCGCCGAAGACCTCGGCGTAGCGATGCTGCAGCTCGCCGATTGTCAGGCCGTCGAGACGGGGGAGTTCGGGATGGGCGGTCGTAGCGGAAGGGGCCGTCGTCGGGTTCAGGGCGTTCATGGGTTCTCCGGTTCGCTGGGTGCTAACCAACCGTGCCATCAGGCCGGGCAGGGCCGGGAGCTTCAAGGCCGACAAGGCGCGAATCTGGATGCGAGGGCGGCGTGTCCACCCGCCCCATGAGCCGCATGACGCCGAGGGCGAGCAGCGCGGCAAGAGCATCGACGCGAGCGCGGTCGTCGAGGTTGACGTCGTCGCAAAAGTCGACCATTGCGTGACCGTGGTCGCGGGGGTTCCTGGCCGCAACGCCATGCTGGTTGCGGGCTGCACAGGCATCAGAATGGATGGGCATCGGCGGGCTCCGGATCGATACCCGCAGTGAGTCCGCGGGCTGTCAACCGAACCGTGCCGACTGCCGCGTCCCTCCACTGGCTCGCCGCGGCGAGGTCGAGGCTTGCAGTGCACACGCGCGAAGTGGATGGGCGCCGCGTCGATGCTGTGACCGGGATTCGTGATCCATCGTCGGGCCGTTGCGAGGCCCCCACAACTTGGGATATTTCTGGGTCGGGAAGTGCCAAAAAAATGACATGGAAAACGGCCTTTCAGTGGATGACTCCGAGGGGGATTTGAAGCCGTGCTCGTTTGTTGGCAACGAGGGCCATGCGCGCCATATCGAGAAACGCAGGCTCAAAATGATGCGGACTAGGGATGTCCCCAGTTTGTGAATTTGGACGTGTCAGCCGCCGATGTGCGTGCGGTCGCGATCGGCTTCGGAACCCGCCCTTCGGTTGCGTTGCGCACCGGGTGCGGTTCACACTGAATCAAGACAAAAGGGTGTAACAGCTACCAGTTCGCGCGTCGCGCTTGCCTCCGGCCCGTCGTCGATCATGTGCTGGACCATCGTGGCTGCGCCGACGGCGCCGGCTGCCGCGGAGCCTTCTTCACGCCTGTGTTATGCCCGGCGCGCACCCATCGACGACACAGACAAGCCGCGCCGTCGATCAGCGGCTGAACGAACGTGGTCGGCAGCGGCGCTTCGGCGCTCCGACCTGCGTTCACCGCACGTGGCTAGTCGCGGCACGGATGTGCGTGGGCCCGGATCTCGGATCACTCGCGAGGCGGGTGAACGCGGATGCTGGCCGAGACTCCCCCCCGGAGTGCACACCGTGCGATCAGACTCACGCCTTGAAGCCGCCCAGGACCTTCTCCGTCAAGGCCGAATCCCCATTCCGGTCCCCGCCGGAAAAAAGTGTCCGGCGATGTCGCAGTGGCAGCGCTTCCGGCCCCATGCCGCGGAGCTTCCCGAGCATTTTTCCGGCGCCGGGAACATCGGCGTGTTGCTGGGTGAGCCCAGCGGCGGGCTGGTCGATGTCGATCTGGACTGCCCGGAGGCGCTCGAGCTCGCCGACCGGTTCCTGCCGCACACGCCGGTGGTGACCGGCCGGCGGAGCACCCCCCGTTCCCACCGCTGGTACATCGCCGTGGGGGCCACGACCGCGCAGTATCGAGACCCGACGACAAGGAAAATGATCGTCGAGCTTCGCAGCACCGGCGCGCAGACGCTGGTCGGCCCCAGCGTCCATCCCGAATCGAGGGAAAGCTACGACCGGCTCGAGGGCCAGCCGGCCATCGTGGATGCCGCCAATCTGGCCATGTGTGTGTCGGCGCTGGCGGCGGCCGTCGTCCGAATGAGGTACCCCGATCGGTCTGCCGTCGGCGATTGCTCCGCGACGCCGGCGCGTGCGGCAAGCGCCAGGGAATCGGGCTCCAACCCTGGAAGCGTCCCGAAGCGCGCCGAGGCGTACCTGGACAAGATGCCGCCCGCCGTGTCCAAGCGAAGCGGTCACTCGCAGACATACACGGCCGCCGTGGCGTTGGTGCACGGCTTCGAGCTCGACGAAGACACCGCCTTCGACCTGCTCTGGAAGAAGTACAACCCGCGCTGCCAGCCGCCATGGACGGAGAAGGAGCTTCGGCACAAGGTCCACGACGCCGCGACAAAACCGCACGACAAACCTCGGGGCTGGCTGCGCGACGGCCCCATCGCCGTGACGGGCACGCGGGCCGACCAGCCGCAGATCTCGGTCCAGACGATGCAGGATGGGGAAGGCGAAATGGACCGCCGCCCCAACCGCACCGACCTTGGGAATGCGGAACGCCTGGCGGGCAGGTTCAAGAACATTCTGCGATACAGCCACGCGGCAGCAAAGTGGTATGTTTGGGATGGCCGCCGGTGGAAAATGGACGACGAGGGGATTCCGCTGCGATGTGCCGGCGAAACGGCCCGCGCCATCCTACGGGAAGCGGAGGCGTGCCCGAGCCGGCACACGAGGTCATCCCTCGCCCGATGGGCACTGGCGTCCGAATCCCGGCAGCGCCTCGACGCGATGCTGGGCCTGGCCCGATCGCACCCCGACCTGCTCGTCCGAGTGGCGGACATGGACTCGGATCCGCACCTGTTCAACGTCCTGAATGGAACGGTCGATCTGCGCACAGGTGAGCTTCGCCCGCACGAGCAGTCCGACCTCATCACCAGGCTCGCCCCCGTGGAGTTTGATCCGACAGCGGCGTGCCCACTCTTTGAGAGGTTCCTGAGACGTATCTTCGCGAACGACCGGGAGGTGATCGAGTTCCTGCAGCGCTGGCATGGGCACTGCCTGACGGGGGACATTTCCGAGCAATACCTCCCGATCTACTTCGGGACGGGCGCCAATGGCAAGTCCGTCCTGCTCGACACAACGATCCGCGTAATGGGCGAGTACGCCTGCCCCGCTCCTCCCCACCTCCTGGTCGGCGACGGTCGACACGAGCATCCAACGGAGATCGCCGATTTGATGGGGCGACGCCTCGTGGTGGCGAGCGAAACGGAGGATGGCTCGATGCTCAAGCTCCAGATGGTCAAGCGCCTCACCGGGGATCAGTTTCTTAAAGGGCGGTTCATGCGGCAGGACTACTTCACGTTCCTGCGGACCCACAAGCTTGTGCTTGTCACGAACAACCGTCCCCGCGTTCGGGAGGATTCGGAGGGGGTTTGGCGGCGGCTGCGGCTGATCCCCTTTGGTGTCACCATCCCCGAGGCCGAGCGCGACACGAAGCTCGGAGACAAGCTCGTCGCTGAATCGTCGGGCTTCTTGAACTGGATGATCGCCGGGTGTCTAGCGTGGCGAGACCAAGGGCTCGCCGAGGTCCCCGACGCGGTGGCACGGGCGACGCACGCCTACCGCGCCAACGAGAACACGGTGTCGCGGTTTCTGGCAGACCGATGTTCGGCGGGGGCGAGGACGCCACCTCAGTCGGCCAAGGTGTTCACACCATGGCAACGAGTTTGGGCGGAGTACACGTCGTGGGCGCATGAGGCGGGGGAGACGCCGCTGGACCAGCGTGCCTTTGGGGAAGCGCTCGAGAGGCTCGGACACTCGAGCGCGACACAACGGGTGTTGGGGAAGCCCACGAAAGGGCGCTTGGGAATCCGACTGCTCTCCGGATGCGGGGACGTTGAGGAGACCTCGTGAGCGTCGTTACCCGGTTACCGCTGTTACCGCACTTCCGCGTTTGTTTGGTACTTAGGTGCTCGTGGGGTATTCATGCGCATTTCGTCGTAACGCCGGTAACGCGAGTAACCAGACCGCAGTCTTCATCGTTGCGTGCCCAGAGCCGCTGGCGCCGTTCGTGCTCACCCGACACTCCTCGGCGCGGCACTGTTGGCGGGTGACCGAACACCCGCACACGCACACGAGGACCATCATGCACATCGAACTCAAGCCCATCGACAGCATCCGCCCGTACCAGAAGAACCCGCGCATCAACGACGGCGCCGTCGAGGCGGTGGCGCGCTCGCTCACGGAGTTCGGCTGGCGGCAGCCGATCGTCGTGGACGCCGAGCACATCATCGTCGTCGGCCACACGCGCTGGAAGGCCGCCAAGTCCCTCGGCATGACCGAGGTGCCGGTGCACATGGCGGTCGATCTGACGCCCGAACAAGCCAAGGCCTACCGGATCGCCGACAACCAGCTCGCCACTCTCGCCGACTGGGATGTGGAGCTCCTGCCCCTCGAGCTGGCCGAGCTCAAGGACTTGGGGATCGACCTGGCGGTGCTCGGCTGGTCCCCCGACGATCTCGCCGAGGTCATGGCCCCACCGGCCAACGTCGGTCTGACCGATCCCGACGAGGTTCCGGCTCCTCCCGCGCAGGCGACCACCAAGCCGGGGGACCTGTGGATCCTGGGCGACCATCGCCTCCTTTGCGGCGATAGCAGCAAGCCCGAGGATCTCGACCGCCTGCTCAACGGCTCACCGATCCACCTGGTCAACACCGACCCCCCGTACAACGTGAAGGTCGAGCCCCGCTCCAACAACGCCATCGCCGCCGGGCTGTCTTCGTTCGCGCCCACGCAGACCCACCACCAGAAGTTCGATGTGCAGCGTCATCCCGGCAAGGCCAAGGGCACGCACAAGCAGCTGCGCGCCAAGGACCGCCCCCTGGCCAACGACTTCGTCTCAGACTCCGAGTTCGACCGGCTGCTGGCCGCCTGGTTCGGCAACATCGCGCGCGTGCTCATCCCCGGCGGGGGCTTCTACATCTGGGGCGGCTACGCCAACTGCGGCAACTACCCGCCCGCGCTCAAGGCCTCCGGCCTGTACTTCGCCCAGGCGATCATCTGGGACAAGCAGCACCCCGTGCTCACCCGCAAGGACTTCATGGGGGCCCACGAGTGGTGCTTCTACGGGTGGAAGGAGGGCGCCGCCCACCGCTTCTTCGGCCCCAACAACGTTCCCGATCTGTGGGCGGTCAAGAAGCTGCACTCGTCCAGGATGGTGCACCTCACCGAGAAGCCCGTCGAGCTGGCGGCCCGCGCGATGGCGTATTCGTCCAAGCCCGGCGAGAACGTGCTCGATCTCTTCGGCGGCTCGGGGTCCACGCTCGTCGCCGCCGAGCAGCAGGGGCGCCGCGCGTTCCTGATGGAGCTCGACGGCCTGTACTGCGACGTCATCGTCGAGCGCTGGGAGAAGTTCACGGGCAACAAGGCCGAGCGGGCGCGGTGAGGCAAGGGGGGCCGGTTCCATGCAGCAGCACGATCTCGACACGCTGACGGCCGACCAGGAGCGCGCCATCGTCGCGCTGCTGGGCCAGCCCACCGTCGCCAAGGCCGCCGAGTCCCTCGGCATCCACGAGTCCACCCTGCACCGCTGGCTCAGGGAGCCGCCGTTCGCGCGGGCGTACGCGCGGGCCCGCCGGGAGGTCTTCCGCCACGCCGTCGCACTCACCCAGCGCTACGCCTCCCACGCGGTGCAGATCCTCATGAAGGTCGCCCACGACCCCGCGGCCTCGCACGCGGCCAGGGTCTCGGCGTGCGCCACCGTGCTGCGCTTCGGCCGCGAGTCCATCGAGCTCGACGACCTGGGCGCCCGCATGGAAGCCCTCGAGCG
>DASZWV010000114.1:0-9716 GCA_035546115.1 Phycisphaerales bacterium | reverse complement strand
AGCGGACATTGATCCAGCTGCAGACGCACGACCCGGAGACGGTGGCCTTCTGGCAGCGGATCGTGGATGTCACGATGACCGAGTGCGTGCGGACGTGCGAGCGACTGAACGCGATCGTGCGGCGGGAAGACACGGCCGGGGAGTCGAGCTACGCGGATGAACTGGCGGGGATCGTGGCGGATGTGGAGAAGCGGGGTGTTGCCGAAGAGTCCGAGGGGGCGCTGGTGATTCGCGTCCCCGGTTTCGAGGAGCCCTGCCTGATCCGCAAGAGCGATGGGGCGTTTTTGTACGCGACGACGGACCTTGCGGGGATCCGGCGGCGGGTGCAGAAGTTCGGGGCCGACCGGGTGGTGTACGCCGTGGATGCTCGCCAGGCGCTGCACTTCAAGCTCGTGTTCGCGGCCGCGGCCAAGGCGGGGTACACGATGCGGCCGCCCCCGCCCGGGACGAGCGGGCCGGCGTCGCTGGAGCACGCGGCGTTCGGCATGGTGCTTGGAGAGGACGGCAAGCCGTTCAAGACGCGCAGCGGGGAGAACGTCAAGCTGTCGTCGCTGATCGATGAGGCGGTGGAGCGGGCGCTGGTGGTGGTGCGGCAGAAGATCTCGGAGGCGAGGGCGCTCGCGGCCCAGCACGGCAAGCCGTACCAGGAGCCGAGCGAGGCGGAGAAGCGGGACATCGCCGATGCGGTGGGCGTGGCGGCGATCAAGTACGCGGACCTTTCGAACGACCGGATCAAGGACTACGTGTTCAGCTTCGACCGGATGCTCGCGTTCGAGGGGAACACGGGACCGTATCTGCTCTATGCGCTGGTGCGGGTGCGGAAGATCTTCGCCGAGGCGGCGGAGCGCGGGGTGCGGGTGGATGCGGCGGCTCCGATCGTGATCGCCGCGGCGCACGAGAAGGCGCTGGCGCTCACGCTGCTGCGGTATCCGGGCGTGGTGCGCGGGGTGGCGAGCGCGCTGGAGCCGCACCGGCTGTGCGGGTATCTGTACGAGCTGGCGCAGGCGTTCAGCTCGTTCTACAACGAGTGCCACGTGCTCAACGCCCCGGACGAGGGGACGCGACAATCACGCCTGCATCTGTGCCGCGTCGTGGAGCGGGTGATGGCCGATGGGCTGGGGGTGCTCGGCGTGAGGACGCTGGAGCGGATGTAGGGCGTGACAAGGTGACAAAGCGACGGGGTGACGGGGTGATTGGGCTTGTTCACCTTGTCACCATGTCGGCGTGGGCAAAAAAGAAGCGGGCGTCCCGAGGGACGCCCGCCTTGGTCAAGTCAACTGAGAGTTCGAGCCGCGTGGATTAGAACACGAGCTGGAACTGCAGGCGGACGACGACCTCGCCCGACTTGCCCTGGCCCAGGAGGCCGACCTTGGTGTCGGGGAGCAGAGCGGAGATGTTGGAGGTGTCCTGGAAGGAGTAGACGACGTCGGCGGTCGCCTTGGCGGCGTGGCCGGCGTAGTACTGGTTGATGCCGGCGGTGATGAAGTGGAAGTTCTTCTTGCCGGAGGTGATGATGTCGCTGTCGGCGAAGATGCCTTCCCAGCGACCGAAGATCTCGGTGTTCTGGGCGAAGCGCCAGCCGCCCTGGACGACGCAGCCGAAGTTGTCGTAGTCGGGGCTGTCGATGCCGGCGGTGCGGGCCTTGGTGTGGTCGCCGATGAAGGCGCCGTAGAGGTTCCAGCTGTCGCCCTTGAGCGAGCCGTCGATGGTGTAGCGGAGGGTCTGCACATCAACGTCGGAGACGGCGTTGGTGTTGTCCGACTGCTGCCAGTGGACGGCGCCGCCGACCATGGCGCCGAAGTCGGAGCCCTTCTCGGAGGTGAAGTCCTCGAACTGCTTGAAGTTGCCGGAGACGAGGAACTCGACGCGGCCGGTGAGGGCGTAGTCGGCCTGGCCGGAGATCTTGAGCTGGCCGGCGTTGGCGCCGGTGAAGGGCTGCGGGGCCTGGCGGGTGTTGAAGTCGGAGTTGGCGCTGTTCAGGCCGTCGGAGAAGGCGAACATGGCTCGCCACTGCTCGGCCTCGTAGGCGAACTCGATGCCCTGGCTGTAGCCCTGGGTGAACAGCGCGTTCACGATCGAGCGCTCGACGGCGAGCTGGCGCGAGTCGGAGACGAGCTCTTCACGCAGGAAGGGGAGCTTGAACTGACCCCAGGTGGCCTTCCAGCCGTTGGCGAACTTGTAGCCGGCGTAGGCATAGTCGAAGTTGACGCTGCCGGAGCCCGTGTCCTCGTTGGTGAGGCGGACGCGGAAGAACCAGTCCTTGTTGAGCTCGCCGTTGAAGTCGACCTTCGTGCGGGCGTTCTGGAAGCCGTGGACGAACTCGTCGTTGGGGTTGGAGAACCCGGCGATGTTGTCCTTGTCGCGGAAGTTCAGGTCGTAGCGGAACTGAACCATGCCGCCGATGTTGAGACGGAAACCGTCGCCGGCGATGAAGAACCGGCTGCCGTCGTGGCCGGCGTCGCCGCCCGCCAGAAGGCTGGTGCGCGACTCGGCGTCGCTGAGCATCTGAGCGACGGTGGCGCGAACCTCATCGGAGGACTGCTGAGCAAACGCGGCCGAGCCGCCCAGGCTCATCGCCGCACCGGCGAGCAACACGAGACCCTTGGTGTGACCCATTCTGAGACTCCTTTTTCCTTTCGAACGCTTGTGGACCGTGTGAACCGTTCCTGATTCGAGAGCGTCTGCCCGACTCACCGGTCGCTGTACCTGGCGTCCGGGCCAGGGTGAAGCTTCCGCGGACAGTGCCCCATAATGTTCTTTGCGGGCTGGTGAGCACCACGCTCACACTTGACATCAGCCTGCATTGAACGCATTTCGAGGCCGCTTCCCGGCCTCTTGAACCCGTTCCCGAAGTCGCCTCGGCGATCGCCGCGTGCCGTGCTTCGGGATCCCGTCTCCGACAGGAACGGATCGGTCGGCGAGGGCGCGCCGGCCGGTAAGGTGCGGATGCTACCCAGAGGACTTAGCAAACGCAAACTCACTCGTGGCTTTTTTTCGGCTGTCTGAGACGCTACTCGACAAGATTGGCAGGATTTTCACAGATTCTTCGCCCCTTTCCCCCCTGAACCTGGCCAGAATACGGTCGCGCGGGATTTGCGCAAACGACAGGCAAGCCGGCCGGAAAATCGCACGTAACTCATTGAATATCAAAGAGATGCCAACAACAAAGCACATCCTGATCGTTGAAGATGAGGCCGATCTGGCGGAGTTGCTTTCGTACAACCTCCGCCGGGATGGGTATGAGGTGGAAGTCTGCCGGGATGGGGCCTCGGGTCTCCGCCGGATCGTGGAGTCGGTCCCGGATCTGGTCATCCTGGACATCATGCTGCCGCAGCTCAATGGGCTGCAAATTGCCCGGCAGATGCGAACTCAGCCCAAAACCGCCCAAACCCCCATCTTGATGCTCACCGCTAAAGCGGAGGAAGTTGACCAAGTTTCCGGGCTCGAGATCGGGGCGGACGACTATGTGACCAAGCCTTTCTCCATGAAGGTGTTGCTGGCCCGTGTGGAGGCGCTGCTGCGACGGGCGCGGTCGGCGGATACCGGTTCTGGGGATAAAGTGGAGCTTGGCGGCGTCACAGCAGACTTATCCACACACGAGGTCAGCGTTCGGGGGGATGCGATCCGGTTGACGTTGACGGAGTTCCGGATCCTGGTCGCGCTGATGCGAGGGAAGGGGAAGGTGCTCAGCCGGGCGGACCTGATGTACACGGCGATGGGCCCGGACGTGCTGGTGACGACGCGGACGATCGACGTGCACGTGGCGGCGATCCGCCGAAAGCTCAAGATGTGCGGGGCAAAGATCCGGACGATTCGCGGAGTCGGATATCTTTTTGATGAGGCCGCGGAGGGTGTGGCGGTGGAGACCGAGGCGGAGTGAACCGGCGGACGGTTTCCCGCCGGAGCGGAGAACCGCCGGGATGCGCCAGGGAACGAGCCAACCGAGTTCGACGGCGCGTGGAGAAGACCACGCGGGCGCGGTGGCGCCGTGGCCGCTGGTGTGGACGACGATGAGCGCGGTGGGGCTGGTGGCGTCGGTGGGGGTTGGGTGCGCGCTGCTGGACGCGGAGCAGCGGGTTCTGGTGGGGGCGACGACTCTCGCGGCGGCGGCGGGGATGGGCGTGGTGCTGTGGCAACTCGGGCGTCGCGGGCGCGCGGTGCGGGCGCTGGAGCACGCGGCGACGCGGATGCTCGCGGCGGACCTGCCGTCGAGCCTGGAGCACGCGCCGGCGCGGACGGGCGATCTGCCGGACCTGCCGCGGGAGCTCGTGCCGCTGCGCAACGCCCTGGACGGCCTGGCCGGCCGGATGCGGGCGCAGTTGAAGGAGGTGGCGAAGAAGAGCCGGAACCTGGAGTCGCTGATCGACGCGATGGATGAGCCGCTGCTAGTGACCAACGACGAGGATCGGGTGATCCTGTGCAGCCGCTCGGCGGAGAAGATCGTGGATGCGGCGGAGGGCGGGCTGTCGGGGCGGAGCATCCGGGACGTGTTCACGAACTCGGAGATCCTGGAGATGCACCAGGCGGCCAAGGCGGGGGAGGTGCGGCGCCGCCGTGTGCGGGTGGTGACGCCGCTGGGCCTGCGGACGTTCCAGGTGACGGCGACGCCGGTGCCCGCGGCGTGGGGCGAGGGCGTGTTCGGGGCGGTGCTGACGCTCCGGGATGTGACGGAGCTGGACCAGGCGGTGCAGGTGAAGACGGACTTCGTGGCCAACGCCTCGCACGAGCTTCGGACGCCCGTGGCCGCGATCCGATCGGCGGCGGAGACGCTCGAGGCGGCGGCGGGCGATGCGGCGATGTCGGCGCGTCTGCGCGGGATGATCGTGTCGCACGCGGAGCGGCTGGAGGAGATGCTGCGCGATCTGCTGGATCTGTCGCGCCTGGAATCGCCGGACATGCCGCTGACGATCGAGGCGATCGACCTTGGAGCGCTGGAGCGCACGCTGCGGAACCTGAGCGAGCAGGCGTGCGCGGAGCGGCGGCTGGCGCTGAGCTTCGAGTTCGACGAGGAACTGAGGGGAATGCGGACGGACCGGAAGGTGCTGACGCTCATCCTGCGGAACCTGGTGGAGAACGCGACAAAGTTTGCGCACGAGGGGACGACGATCCGAGTGCGCGGCGAGGTGGTGGAGGAAGAGCCGGCGGCCGCTGGGCCGCGGCGGGTGGTCGTGCGGTTCGAGGTGGTGGACCAGGGCGTCGGGATTCCGCTGGCGCACCAGGAGCGGGTGTTCGAGCGGTACTACCAGGTGGACACCGCCCGAACGGGGACGGGGAGCGGAACGGGATGGAAGCGCGGGACGGGGCTGGGGCTGGCGATCGTGAAGCACGCGGCCAAGGCGCTCGGTGGACGGACGGGTCTGACGAGTGTGTGGGGGCAGGGGACGGCGGTGTTTGCGGAGTTTCCCTGTGAGATTGGGCAACCGGCGGGAGTTGCGGATCGGGCGGGAGGGGAAGCGGCCTGATGGGCGGAGTGGGATGGCCGCCGGGGGGCCGCGAACCGGGCCTGGGCACCGGACGTAGGGAAAAGGTTGCCGGGAGAGAGAGACGCTAAACTCTGTCCCTTTCCGCCGCCCGACTCCTGGGATACACCGGCGGCATCCCGGTCAGGAACTTCTCGAAAGCCCATCTGGAGCAGCAGTGCATGGCGACCCCCCAGGCGTCCGGAACGTCGCAGGCTCATACGCACGATCACGACCATGACCACTCGCATGGCGGGATGGAGTGCTGCTCGCACCACAACGTGAAGCTCGAGCGGTACATGCTGCTGTACCTGATCGGCGGGCTGATGCTGCTGGCGACGGTGGTGGCGCGGTACGTGCTCGGGCCGGACCTTGTGCCGGACACGGTGGCGGACATTCCGGCGATCATCGGGGCGCTGCTGCTGGGGTTCCCGCTGTTCGTGGCGTCGGCGAAGGAGCTGTGGCGCGGGTCGGCGAGCACGTCGACGCTGTGCGCGATCGCGATCCTGGGCGCGCTGGCGATCGGGAACTTCGCGACGGCGGGGTTCCTGGCGTTCATCCTGCTCGTGGCGGACCAGTTCGTGCGGCAGCGGGCGTGGGGCGCCCAGCGGGCGATCGAGGACCTCGTGGCCCGGACGCCGGACATCGCGCGCGTGGTGCGCGGCGGGGTCGAGATGGAAGTGTCGCTCGCGGAGGTGGCCGTGGGGGACACGGTGCGGGTGCGGGCGGGCGAGAACCTGCCCGTGGACGGCGTGGTGATGACGGGGCGATCGACGCTGGACCAGGCGGCGCTGACGGGCGAGGCGATCCCGCACGAGGTGCAGCCGGGCGAGCCGGTGTACGCGGGCACGACGAACCTCTCGGCGCTGATCGACATCAAGGCGACGCAGGTCGGCCAGGACACGACGATCGGCAAGGTGACGCAGCTCATCCGCGAGGCGGAGAGCAGCCGCACGCCCCGGCAGATGATGGTGGAGCAGGTGGCGAAGTTCTTCGTGCCGGTGACGCTGGGGGTGGCGTTCACGGTGTGGTTCCTGAACCGGGATGCGCCCGACAACGAGGCGATCAAGCGGGCGATCACGGTGCTGGTCGTGGCGTGCCCGTCGGCTCTGCTGCTGGCGAGCCCGCTGGCGATCGTGGCGGCGTTCGCGGCGGCGGCGAGGCTGGGCATCCTGATCAAGAAGGTGAACTATCTCGAGGAGGCGGCCGTGGTGGACACGGTCGTGATGGACAAGACGGGGACGATCACGACGGGGCGGTTCGCGGTGTCGCGCCTGGTGCCGGCCGAGGGCGTGGAGGGGGCGGAGCTGCTGATGGCCGCGGCCAACGGCGAGCAGCACTCGAACCATCCGCTGGCGCGCTCGATCCTGACGACGGCCAAGCAGGCGCGGATCGAGCCGGACGGGACGAACGAGTTCGAGGAGATGCACGGGCGCGGGATCCGCGCGCGGACGTCGATGGGCGAGATCTGCGTCGGGCGTTCTTCGTGGCTGCTGGAGGAGTTCCCGCGGATCGCGGCGCAGGTGGAAGAGACGACCGGGAAGATCGAGGGGATGTCGGGCGTGCACGTGGTGCGTGACGGGAGGTACCTCGGCGTGGTGGCGCTGGAGGACAAGACGCGCTCGAACTCGAAGAACGTGATCACGCGCCTGCGCGAGCTGGGCGTGCGCCGGGTGGACATCCTGACCGGCGACCGGCTGAGCGTGGCCGAGCGCGTCGGGCGGGCCGTGGGCGTGGACCACATCGAGGCCGAGTGCCACCCGGAGGAGAAGCACGAGCAGATCCAGGGCCTGGTGGCGGACGGGCGGCGGGTGATGATGGTCGGCGACGGCATCAACGACGGGCCGTCGCTGGCGGCGAGCGACATCGGCGTGGCCATGGGCCTCGGCGGGAGCGACATCGCGGCCAACTCGGCGGGCGTGGCGCTCATGAACGACGACCTGTCGCGGATCCCGTTCCTGATCGAGCTCTCGCGGCGCACGCGCACGATCGTGGCCCAGAACATCGCCATCGCGATCGTGGTGGCGATCGTGGGGCTGATTCTCGCGGCGACGGGGAGCCTCGGGCTGATCTTCGCCGCGGTGTACCACGTGGTCGGGGACGTCATCGTGATCGGCAACAGCTTCCGGCTGTTCCGATTCGGCGAGGCGTTCCAGGCGAGCGAACTGGCGGAGGTCGAGTCGCCGGATCTGGCGCCGCGCCGACGCCGGCAGGGGTCCATGACGCTCACGGGATCGGCGCAGCCTTCGATGCAGGCCGCCTGATCCGGGTTATTCCCGACGGTCTGTCGATCGTGCCCAGATGGCCTCGGCCACTGGGGGCCAAATCGGTCCTGATTCGGATACGGCTATCGGGTCCGTGCGAATCGTGAGCACCGATGTCCGTTGTCCGGCAGGGCCGGACAAGCACATTGGTGAATGGCGCTCGTTCTGGGCGCGTTCGGGAATGCCGATGTTCCATCCCACGGAGCCAGCAACATGCTTCAGCGCGGTGCCTTTGCACGAGTCCGATCGCTTCTTGTCGTCGCGGGCGCCGTGCTGGGCGTCGGCGCCGTGGCGGCGATGGCCCAGGCCGTGGGAAGCGGCGACGGGACGGTGAAGATCCGCGTGCCGCGCTCGATGGAGGGGACGTTCGCGGGGCGGCTGGTGGCGGAGTACGAGAGCTTCGCGGTGTACTCGGTGGATGCGAAGGCCGTTCCGGCGGGGGACGGCGTCGAGGTGCTCGAGAACGAGAACCGGGTCCTGCTCAACAGCGGGGCGCTGGACACGACGCTTCCGGCGGTGCAGGCGCTGCGCAGGCCGCGCGGCATGTTCAACGGGAAGGCGATGCACATCGTGCAGTTCGCCGGTCCGGTGAAGCCGGAGTGGTACGACGCGCTGGTGCACACCGGGGTGGACGTGGTGACGTACGTCGCCAGCAACGCGTACATCGTGTACGGGGACGCCCAGAGCCTGGGCGCGCTGCAGGCGATGGCGGCCAAGGACCCGAGCGTGCAGTGGGATGGTGAGTATCTGCCGGAGTACCGCGTGGACCCGGGCGCGGCGGCGCTGGCGAACGATCCGAACGTCAAGAGCCACCTGTTCGCGATCCAGTTGATCGAGGACGCCGCGGCGAACAAGGACACGCTGGCGGCGATCGATGCGCTGAAGGCGGCGCCGGTGCTGAGCGAGTACTCGATCCTGAACTACCACAACGTGATCGTGGAGCTGCCGACGGCGGCGGTGGCGCGGATCGCGATGCAGCCGGAGCTGGTGTCGATCCAGGCGTGGGACATGCCGCACCACATGTGCGAGCGGCAGTGCCAGATCATCGCGGGGAACCTGAGCGGGAACCTGCCGTCGGGGCCGGGGTACCTGGCGTGGCTGGGGACGCAGGGGTTCACGCAGGCGCAGTTCACCGCGTCGAACTTCGCGGTGGATGTGTCCGACAGCGGGCTGGACAACGGCACGACCAACCCGGGGCACTTCGGGCTGTTCGTGAACGGGACCTTCGCGAGCGGGGCGCGGGTGGCGTACGTCCGGCTGGAAGGCACGCCGCACTCGGGGAGCACGCTGCAGGGGTGCGACGGGCACGGGAACCTGAACGCGCACATCATCGCGGGGTACGACAACACGAGCGGCTCGCCGTTCGCGGACTCGTCGGGGTATCACTACGGGCTGGGGGTGTGCCCGTTCGTGAAGGTCGGCCAGTCGGTGATCTTCGACCCGAGCACGTTCACCTCGCCGAACTACTCGACGCTCCAGTCGCAGGCGTACGCGAGCGGCGCGCGGATCAGCTCGAACAGCTGGGGCGGGAACTCGAACGGGTACTCGGTGGACTCGCAGGCGTACGACGCGCTGGTGCGGGATGCGCAGTCGGGCACGAGCGGCAACCAGGAGATGGTGATCGTGTTCGCGGCGGGGAACAATGGCACCAATGGCGCGAACTCGGTGGGCGAGCCGGGGACGGCGAAGAACATCATCACCGTCGGGGCGGGTGAGAACGTGCAGGCGTTCGGCGGATCCGACGGGAGCGGGATCAGCGACTCGCGAGCGAACAGCGCCAACGACATGGCGACCTTCTCAAGCCGGGGACCGACGAGCGATGGACGCAAGAAGCCGGATATCGTCGCGCCCGGGACGCACGTGTCGGGCGGTGTGGGGCAGGCGGCGCAGGTGGCGACGGGGACGGGCACGGCGATCGCGTGCTTCGATGGGAGCGGGGTGTCGGGGGGCGTCTCGCCGAGCCACTTCTTTCCGAGCAGCGGGCAGGAGTTCT
>DASZWV010000113.1:0-6888 GCA_035546115.1 Phycisphaerales bacterium | reverse complement strand
CGATGCGCGGATCGTTGATGTTGCGCTCTTGCAGCAACTCACGGATGTCGCGCTGGCGACCGACCAGCACGATGGTGTCGTCCGCGGCGAGCTCTGGCAGGGCGTCGGCACAGCCGCGGACGATGGCATCCGGGGCGTGGTCGCCGCCCATGGCGTCGACGGCGATGCGCATGCGGCGGGACCCTCTCTTAGTTCTTCTTCTCCACACCGATGCCGAGCTTGGGAACGCTGATCTTCAGGCCCGGGCGGACATATCCGGACTCGGAGCAGGCGCGGTGATGGGCCTTGGGCATGCCCGAGAGCGGGCAGAGGGTGGGGTGGACGGGCTTGAGGGCGTGGTGCGAGCGGCGACGACGGGTGCGCCCGTGGCTCTGTCGAAATGGAGGAATCATGGGGTCACATCCGTTTGCAAAGGACCGGTTTGAGCGGGCGCAAACTCCCGCCGAACAAGGTGGGAAGGGTAGGGAGAGGGGTTTGGAGGGTCAAGATGCGCTGGCGGGGGCGAGTGCCGAGGACGGAGGAGTGAGGACGGAGAACTGGGCGCAGTAGACGTTTTGGGGCTTGGGCATAGACTTGCCGTTCCGGCGCGGCCGCTTTGGTGGCTGGGCCGGGCGACAATCGATTTCATTGGCCTCCCTAGCTCAGTTGGTAGAGCAGCTGACTCTTAATCAGCGGGTCGAAGGTTCGAGTCCTTCGGGGGGCACTTCTGCCGAGAAGCCAATGGGCCTCGGTGGCGTCAGTATGGTGGACGACCTCGCGGTCGATCGACCGCGGGCTCTCCCCGGGGGGTGGCGGCGCTGATGAGTGCAGCCAGCGAGAAGAAGCGATCGGGGAGAGGTGCAAGACCGCTGATTGTTGCGCTCAACGGGGGGTCTTCGAACATCAAGTTCGCGCTGTTCGAGCGGCGGGCGCCGGACATCGCAGTTCTGCGGGGTCAGACGGAGCGAGCGGCATCGGGCGGGGTTCTGCTGCGGCTGGAGAACGCTTCGGATGGTGCGAGGCCGTCGGACACGGAGATCGATCTGGGTGTTGGTCCCGCCGGGGAGTTGGTGCTGGGGTGGCTTTGTGATGGGACGTGGGGGAGCTCGATCGCGGGGGTCGGGCACCGTGTCGTCCACGGCGGATGTCGCCGGGAGGGTCATGAGCGGCTGACGCCGGATTTGCTCGCGGACCTGAAAGCCGCGGTGTCGCTGGACCGCGCGCACTTGCCGTCGGAAATCTCGCTCATCGAGGCGAGCGAACGGGCGTTCCCCGGCGTGCCGCAGGTGGTGTGCTTCGATACGGTCTTCCACAACGATCTGCCGCGCGTGGCGCGGGTGCTGCCCATCCCACGTTCGTACGACGATGCCGGGGTGCAGAGGCTCGGCTTTCACGGACTGTCGTACGAGTATCTGATGATGGAGTTGGAGCGCACCGCCGGCGCGCAGGCCGCGTCTGGGAGAGTGGTGCTCGCGCACCTCGGGTCGGGCGCGAGCATGAGCGCGGTGCGCGGCGGGCGACCGATCGACACGACGATGGGCTTCACGCCAACGGGGGGACTGGTGATGGCGACGAGGCCGGGAGATGTGGACCCTGGAGTGATCGCGCACATCGCGCGTGCGGAATCGCTGCATGCCGACGGGCTCGACGACCTGATCAACCGGCGCTGCGGGCTGGCGGGCGTTTCGGGCGGCGTGGCCGACATGCGCACGCTGCTGCGGACTCGCGCGAGCGACGTGCGCGCGTCCGAGGCGGTTGATCTCTTCTGCCGCCAGGCACGGAAGTGGATCGGAGCGCTGGCCACGGCGCTGGGAGGATTGGAGACGGTCGTGTTCAGCGGGGGAATCGGCGCCGGCTCCGCGGAGATCCGGCGGGCCATCTGCGACGGGCTTGAGTTTATCGGTGTGGGACTGGATGTCGAGAGGAACGCGGCGGGTGCGGGCGTGATCTCCGCGGATTCGTCGCGCACCTCGGTGCGCGTGATTCGCACGGACGAGGAGCGGATGATCGCCCGGCACGTTGTGCGATTGCTCGAGCGCGTCTAGAGTGCGGTGGGAAAGGGGCAGACCATGGTCGAGAGACTTGCTCCGGACGCTCTGCGGAAGATGGATGCGTATTGGCGCGCGGCGAACTACCTGTCCGTCGGGCAGATCTATCTGTACGACAACCCGCTGCTGAAGGAGCCGCTCCGGCGCGAGCACATCAAGCCGCGACTGCTGGGGCATTTCGGCACGACGCCGGGCCTGAACTTCGTGTACGTGCACCTCAACCGGGTGATCAACGAGTTCGACCTGGACATGATGCTGATCACCGGTCCGGGGCACGGCGGGCCGGGGATCGTGGCCAACGCGTACCTCGAGGGGACGTACACCGAGGTGTACCCGAACATCTCGCAGGACGAGGCGGGGCTGAAGCGGCTGTTCACGCAGTTCTCGTTCCCCGGCGGGATTCCCAGCCACTGCGCGCCGGAGACGCCGGGATCGATCCACGAGGGGGGCGAGCTGGGCTATTCGCTCTCGCACGCGTTCGGCGCGGCGTTCGACAACCCGAACCTGATCGTCGCGTGCATCGTCGGCGACGGCGAGGCGGAGACCGGTCCGCTGGCGACGAGCTGGCACTCGAACAAGTTTCTCAACCCGGAGCGCGACGGGGCTGTGCTCCCGATCCTGCATCTGAACGGGTACAAGATCGCGGGGCCGACGTTGCTGGCGCGGATCGATCCAGAGGAGCTGGATGCGCTGCTGCGCGGCTACGGATACTCGCCGCGGTATGTCGAGGGAGACGACCCGGCGGTGATGCACCCGTTGATGGCGAAGGAGCTGGATGAGGCGATCGGGGAGATCCGGCGCATCCAGACGGAGGCTCGGCGGGACGGATTCAAAGAGCGGCGGCGCTGGCCGATGATCGTGCTGCGCTCGCCGAAGGGCTGGACGGGGCCGAAGGAGGTCGATGGCCTGCCGGTGGAGGGGACGTTCCGATCACACCAGGTGCCGCTGGCGGGCGTGCGCGAAAATCCCAAGCATCTGAAGATGCTCGAAGCGTGGATGCGCAGCTATCGGCCGGAAGAGCTGTTCGACGACTCCGGGCGGCTGATGGCCGAGCTCTCGGCGCTGGCCCCGCGGGGAAACCGGCGGATGGGCGCGAACCCGCACGCCAACGGCGGCCTGCTGCTGCACGATCTGCGGCTGCCGGACTTTCGAGGCTATGCGGTGAAGGTGGCCAAGCCCGGCTCGGTGCAGGCGGAGGCGACGCGCATCCAGGGTGAGATGGTGCGAGATGTGCTTCGCATGAACGCGGAGGGCCGCAACTTCCGCGTGTTCAGCCCGGACGAGACGATGTCGAACCGGTGGTCGGCGGTGTTCGAGCAGACAAGCCGCGAGTCCACGGCGCGCATCCTGCCGACCGACGACCACGTGGACCCCGAGGGGCGGGTGATGGAGATGCTCAGCGAGCACCAGTGCCAGGGGTGGCTGGAGGGGTATCTGCTCACCGGGCGTCACGGGATGTTCTCGTGCTACGAGGCGTTCATCCACATCGTGGATTCGATGTTCAACCAGCACGCCAAGTGGCTCAAGGTGTCGAGCCAGATCCCGTGGCGGCGGCCGATCGCATCCCTGAACTACCTGCTCTCGAGCCACGTGTGGCGGCAGGACCACAACGGCTTCAGCCACCAGGACCCGGGGTTCATCGACCACGTGGTGAACAAGAAGGCGGGCGTGATCCGCGTGTATCTGCCGCCGGACGCCAACTGTCTGCTGAGCGTGACCGACCACTGCCTGCGGAGCCGCAACTACGTGAACGTGATCGTGGCGGGCAAGCAGCCCTCGCCGCAGTGGCTGGACATGGATGCGGCGGAGAAGCACTGCGCCGCCGGGATCGGGATCTGGGAGTGGGCCAGCAACGACGAGCGCTCGGAGCCGGACGTGGTCATGGCGTGCTGCGGGGATGTGCCGACGCTGGAGACGCTCGCGGCGGTGAAGCTACTGCGCGGAGAGTTCCCGGAGTTGCGGGTGCGCGTGATCAACGTCGTGGACCTGATGCGCCTGCAGCCGCCCTCGGAGCACCCGCACGGGCTGGACGATCGGAGCTTCGACGAGCTGTTCACCGGGGGACTCGGGGGAGCGCCCAAGCCGATCATCTTCGCGTACCACGGGTACCCGTGGCTGATCCACAGGCTGACGTACCGGCGGGCGAATCACGGGAACCTGCACGTTCGCGGGTACAAGGAGGAGGGAACGACAACCACGCCGTTCGACATGGTCGTGCTCAACGACCTGGACCGCTTCCATCTCGCCGGCGACGTGATCGACCGCGTGCCGGGGCTGGCGGCGCGGGCCGCGCACGCGAAGCAACACCTCCGCGACAAGCTCCTCGAGCACAAGGAGTATGTTCGAAAGCACGGGGATGACATGCCGGAGGTCAGGGACTGGATGTGGGAGCGTTGACGGGCCCACGACCCCGGCTCGGGCGCGGCGGCGGCGCGGCCCCCGAACCGGCGTCCGGTGGTCAGTGGCCCGTGGTCATCTCTCGACGGCCGGCCTCGAAGAGGAACCAGGTGCGGCGCTCGGTCTCGTCGATCCACACCTCGATGAGGCTGGCGGTGGCGACGTCGCGACGCTCGTCGCAGACGTTGTGGGCCTCGCGGAGCCGCGCCGCGAGCGTCTTGTTGTCCTCGCAGAGCTCGGCGAGCATGTCGGCGGCCTCGACGTAGACGGCGTCGTTGTCGAGGATGCGCTGGAGCCGCGCGATGTGGCCGATGGAGGTGAGCGTGGTGCCGCCGATCTTGCGGATGCGCTCGGCGATCGGATCGGTCATCGCGAAGATCTGGTCGGCCTGCTCATCGAAGAGGAGGTGGTAATCGCGGAAGTGCGGCCCGCTCAGGTGCCAGTGGAAGTTCTTGGTCTTGAGGTACAGGGCGAAGACATCCGCGAGGATGCCGTTCATCGCGGCGGTGACGTCACGCGTGGCCGCGGCCGGAAGGTCGGTCGGCGTGGCCAGAGGCGCCTTCTGTCGAGGCTTGACTTCGGCGGAGTTTGTTGTGGACGTCTTGCTCATGTGGATTTCCTTTCAAGTTCATCAGGAACCAGCCCAGGCGATGCAACACCGTATGCTTGTACGAGCGGCTCGAGGAAACGGACGGACGCGCTGTGGGCCGCCGCGATTCGGGAGGGTTGCCGGCTTTATTGCGATTGACGCCCCGATCGTGGGTTTGAGACGGCTGATGCGTTCCGGCGATCCGAAAAGAGCCGCGGGAGGCGGGCGTTCTGATTTCGTTCATGCTTCTGCTCGCGATGTTCTCATTGTTTTCGGGTCCGGGGCACGGGTGGCACGGCCTGCCGATCGTGTTTCTCGCGCTGACTCTGCTGGGGCTGTTCTTTCTGCTGGGGGCCCTCAGCGCGGAGGCGCTGCGGAGGCCGGCCGCGCGCAGGGCCCGGGCAGCGCCGGAGGTGGCGCCACCCGAGATCCCGATGGACGACCTGCTCGATGGGGCGCACGGTCGGCGCGTCGGGCCGGCGATGGTGGTGGAAGGGCGCCTGCGCCGGTCGGCGCAGGAGACGTCCGATGCGCTGCAGAGCCGGTTCTCGGGGAGCGGGTGGACGCCGCTGCTGACCGACGGCGATCACGGCGAGGCGTCGGTGCTGATGCTGCCCATGGACCTTCAGGCGGAAGCAAAGAAATCACACCGGGTGTGGATCAACGCCGTGCTGCTCGTCGCGACGCTGGCGACGACGACCTGGGCGGGTGCGCTGCATCGCGGCGTGGACCTGCTGCACGAGCCGGGGCGGTTTGTCGTCGGGCTTCCGTACGCACTCTCGCTCATGGCGATCCTCGGTGCGCACGAGCTTGGGCACTATTTCACGGCGCGGTATCACCGCATCGGCGTGACGCTGCCGTACTTCATTCCGGTGCCGTTCGCGCTCGGGACGTTCGGCGCGTTCATCCGCGTGCTCTCGCCGGCGCGCGATCGGCGGGGGCTGTTCGACATGGCGGTGGCGGGGCCGTACGCGGGGCTGGCGCTCGCCGTGCCGGCCCTGCTCGTGGGCCTGCGGTTCTCGCAGCAGGTCACGATCGCGCCGGGGGCGGCGACCGGGCCGATCGGGCCCGGCGTGAGCCTGGGGTCGTCGTTGCTGCTGACGCTGCTGGCGAAGGTTTCACTGGGAGATGCGCTGGGCGCGGGGAACGTGCTGGTGCTGCACCCGCTCGCGTTCGCGGGGTGGCTCGGGCTGCTGGTGACGGCGCTCAACCTGCTGCCGATCGGCCAGCTCGACGGCGGGCACATGGCCGATGCGATGTTCGGGCGGAGGGCGAGCGGGCTGCTCTCGGGGGCCGCGGTCGTGACGCTGGTGATCCTCGGGATTTTCGTGTGGAGCGGGCTGCTGTTCTGGGCCTTCATCGCGTTCTTCATCGCCGGGCGGAAGGGTCTGCCGCCGCTGAACGATGTGGACCATCTCGGCCCCGGGCGCAGGCTCGTCGGGTGGGCGGCGTTCGCGATCCTCGCGGCGATCCTCATGCCCGTGCCGCGGGCGCTGCTGGACACGCTGTGCGCCCATTGTCCGTATCTGTGATTCAGGAGGAGCGTATCTTTGTTGCCCCATGTTCCCCGCGGGGCCACACCATTGATACGCGTCGCGATCCAGATGCTCGTCGGCGACACGACCAAGTTCCTTGGCGTGGTGCTGGGGATTTTCCTGAGCACGTTCCTGATCTCGCACATGCTCGGGATGTTCAACGGGATGATGCAGCGGACCTACGGGATGATCACGGACATTCCGCAGGCCGACGTGTGGGTGATGGACCGCGCGGTGGAGTACGTGGATGGACCGGCGGGCCTCCCCCCCACGGCGCTCGATCGCGTGCGCGGCGTGGAGGGCGTGGCGTGGGCGACGCCGCTGATCTCGATCACGCTGC
>DASZWV010000112.1:0-1564 GCA_035546115.1 Phycisphaerales bacterium | reverse complement strand
TGCGATGCATCTTGGCGCCTGTGATGAAGGCCAAATGGGTGGCTCAACCAATCGGCATTCCGGCTTCATCGCGCGGGCTGCATGATCTCATCGCCACTCCGCCCCCTCACCCCGCACGGACGGACTCTGACAGGGGCGGTTGAGCGCGGGGCGGGCGCGCCATCTTGCCGCGCGGCCGTGCGGCGCGGCTTTCAAAATACAATTCCGTCCGGGCGGGGTGAGGGGGTGCCATCTCGCGAGGGCAGCGTGTTTTCGGACGTTCCTTCGGCGCTCCCGACCTCCGAGAAACCATTTCGTAGCGCGAAGGAACTCCTCCGTGTCGCAAAGCAATCGTTCCGTAGCGCAAGGAAGCTCTTCCGTGTCGCAAGGGAATCCTTCCGCAGCGCTCCGGAACTCTTCCGCAGCGCAAGGAAATGATTCCCTCTCGCTACGAAATCGTTCCCAAGGGCCAATATTCCGCACCCCGGCGCACCGAACGGGCGGAGGGTTGCCGCGGCTGGTCCGGAGGGCGTGGTTTCTCGGACCACGCGCCCGGCTCGGAGAGCCGGGTACCCCCCGTGTGAGGGCCTGATGGCAAAGCCGGGGCGCCCCCTCAGCCCTGCACGACCGACCCCACGTGCCAGACCAGATCGCAGCACCAATGCGCGGCGATCGCCGCGCCGATGCCCCAGCAGAGGTACGCCGCGCCGAAGACGCATCCGACGGCGGCGTTGAGGCCGATGATCCAGACCCACGCGAGCCCGGGGACGCCGGCGAACGAGCCGTAGAGAGCGACCATCGCGGGGGTGTGCAGCGCGCCGAAGATCAGGGCGCTCGCGGCGATCGCGATCATACGTGATGACGGTGAACCCCGCAGGACGAACAGGATCGCGGAGAGGATGAGCAGGCGGCAGAGGATTTCTTCGCCGAGCGCCCCCGCGGTGCTGGCGCACAAAGCGCTGGCGAGGTTCGGCGGGTGCAGCATTTCGGGAAGCGAGCCGGGCAGCAGGTGCGTGATGAGCTTGACCGCCGCGACCAGGCACGCGCCCGCGGCGAGTCCGGCGAGCGCGGCAGGGATGGAACCGCCGCGGGACGCCCTGTCGGGGTCGCGGAGCCAGAGGCGCGTGAGCGCTGGGGCGGGCTCCAGGCCGGCGCGCCGGGCGAGGCGCAGGCCGCACCAGCCGAGGACGCCGTAGATCGCCGTGAGTTGCCCCGCGAGGATCGCGGCGAAGACTGGGAGCGGCAGCGGGAGCTTGACCTCGGTGTGCTTGGCGATCTCGGGCATGAGCAGGATCGCGGTGATGCCGCCGAAGATGCCGTACGCCGCGGAGAGCAGGGCCGCCGTGCGGGCGTCGATCGATCGTGGGACGGGTGCGATGATCACTGCACCAATCCCCGCTTGCGCAGCTCGTCGAGCATCAGCGTCGCCACGTCCGAATCCGAGCGGGCCATGATGTGCTGCATGCCGCGGGCCGCGGCGAAGGCGTGCAGGGATTGCTGGTAGGCCTCGAACTTGGCGCGGTAGCGGCTCACGAGTTCTTCGGTGACGGTGACCTCGGCGATGCGCCCGGTCTCGGCGTCGGTG
>DASZWV010000111.1:0-7171 GCA_035546115.1 Phycisphaerales bacterium | reverse complement strand
AGGTCGACGGCCTGATCCTCTACATCAAGTCCCTCTCCGACACGCACAAGACCGAGGCCGAGGCCGCCGGCAAGGAGACCGTCGGCGAGATCCGCGCCAAGGAGAAGGCGACCAAGGAGGGCGGGGCGGCGCCCCCGGCCTCCAAGCCCTGATCAGTTTGAAACCAATGGACCGATTTCTGCAACCCTGACTCATCCGTTCCCTCCTCAAGGAGGTTTGCCAGAATGTCACACGCCGACGCACACGCCCACGACCACCACGCCTCGTACCTCGCGTACAAGGGCGATCCGCACGACTCGTTCGTCGTGAAGATCACCCGCACGATCTGGGACTGGGCCACCACCATCGATCACAAGAAGATCGGGGTGATGTACCTCGTCGCCATCCTGTTCATGTTCTTCCTCGGCGGCGTCGCGGCCCTGGCCGTGCGCACCGAGCTGTGGGAGCCCAACAGCGTCGTGAACGTCGGGAGCAACGGCGTGGTCTACCAGGCCGGCCAGAAGATCCCCGAGGGCGTGACGACCCACAAGGAGGTCCGCGGCAACGCCATCGGCCACGCCCTCGGCGTCGGCGAGAACCTCGCCAAGAGCA
Source organism: Phycisphaerales bacterium (assembly GCA_035546115.1). GTDB lineage: Bacteria > Planctomycetota > Phycisphaerae > Phycisphaerales > UBA1924 > UBA4658. The sequence continues at coordinate 6,580 of DASZWV010000111.1, read as the reverse complement.
ACGAGTACTACAACCGCTCGATGACGCTCCACGGCGTCATCATGGTCTTCCTCGTCATCGTTCCCTCGGTGCCCGCATCGCTGGGCAACTTCCTGCTGCCGCTCATGATCGGCGCGAAGGACGTGGCCTTCCCGAGGCTGAATCTGCTCTCGTGGTACGTCTACCTCATAGGTTCCATCTTCGCCGTCATCGCCATCTTCCAGGGAGGGGTCGACACCGGCTGGACGTTCTACACACCCTATTCAACAACGACGGACGAGGGGTACATGCGCGTGACATGGATGGTCACCGCCGCGTTCATCCTCGGATTCTCCTCGATCTTCACCGGCCTCAACTTCGTCGTCACGGTCCACAAGCTCCGCGCCCCGGGCATGGGCTGGTTCGACATGCCCCTGTTCGTCTGGGGCATCTACGGCGCGGCCATCATCCAGGTGCTCGCCACGCCCGTCATCGGCATCACGCTCCTGCTCATGATCTTCGAGCGGACCTTCCACGTGGGCATCTTCGACCCGCGCATCGGCGGCGACCCGGTGCTGTTCCAGCACTTCTTCTGGTTCTACTCGCACCCCGTGGTGTACGTGATGATCCTCCCGGGCATGGCCCTGATGAACGAGATGATCGCCACCGGGGCCCGCAAGCCGATCTTCGGCTATCGCGCCGTCGCGTTCAGCACGCTCGCCATCGCGGGCATCAGCTTCATCGTGTGGGGCCACCACCTGTTCACCTCCGAGGGCGAGGTGGCGGCGATCGTCTTCAGCGCCCTGACGTTCCTCGTGGCCATCCCCTCGGCCGTGAAGATCTTCAACTGGCTCTCCACGCTCTACAAGGGCTCCATCACCCTCGCCACGTGGAATCTCTACGCCCTGGCCTTCCTGTTCACCTTCTCCATCGGCGGCCTGACGGGCCTGTTCCTCGGCTCGCTCGCCGTGGACCTGCACCTGCACGACACGTACTTCGTCGTCGCCCACTTCCACTACGTCATGATGGGCGGCACGATCATCGCGTTCATCGGCGGCATCCACTTCTGGTGGCCCAAGATGTTCGGCCGCATGTACAGCGAGCTCGGCGGGCGCATCGGCTTCACGCTCGTGTTCATCGGATTCAACCTCACGTTCTTCCCGCAGTTCGTCATGGGCAGCCAGGGCATGCCGCGCCGCTACGCGAACTACGTCGATGCCTTCCATCTGTACCACCAGCTCTCGACGATCGGGGCGTTCACGATTCTCGCGGGCTTCCTGGTGCACCTTGCGACGTTCATCCACTCGCTCGCGGCCGGCCCCGAGGCCCCGCCGAACCCGTGGGGCAGCCTCACGCTCGACTGGACCAACACCTCCAGCCCGCCCATCGAGCACAACTTCGAGCACGAGCCGGTCGTCGTCCACGGACCCTACGACTACGACAATGTCCTGCCGCCGCAGACCAAGCCGGGCGAGTTCATCCTGCCGCGCCCGCCGGCGGTCGCCATCAAGCACTGACCGGGCCGGACCGGCCGTCGTTCGTCCCCGATCGCACGCGTTCTCCGCAGTTCTCCGAAAGCACACATGGCAACGATCCACGCACACCCCTCCGCCCCGGTCGAAGACCTGAGCAAGCCGCCGAGCGAGCGATACCAGGCCGCATCGCACTTCAAGGACCGCGAGCACGAGTTCGACTCGGTCAAGATGGGCGTCTGGCTCTTCCTCGGCACCGAGATCCTGCTCTTCTCGGGCATGTTCTGCGCCTACTTCATCTTCCGCATGATGCACCCGGAGGCGTTCGTCGCCGGCTCGCACCTGCTGGACGTGAGGTGGGGCCTGCTCAACACGATCGTGCTGCTCATCTCGTCGTACACCGTCGCCGCCGGCGTGCGCCACGCGCAGACGGGCAACCTCAAGTGGCTGCAGATCAACATCGTGCTGACGTTCCTCGCGGGCCTGGTCTTCATCCTCATCAAGTTCGTCTTCGAATACTGGCACAAGATCCAGGTCGGCGAACTCCCCGGCGAGTTCTTCTTCTACCCCTACGCCCGCACCCAGTACGAGCCGCTCTGGTGGGGCGTGTACTGGGGCGCCACGGGCATCCACGCCAGCCACGTGATCGTCGGCATGGGCCTCTTCGCGTGGCTGTTCGTCCGCACCCGCCGCGGCGAGTTCGGCCCCAGCCACTACAACGCCGTCGAGGGTGTCGGCCTCTACTGGCACATCGTCGACATCGTCTGGATCTTCCTGTTCCCGCTGCTGTACCTCATCCACTGATCCCGCACCGTCATCGGTCGGTTCCCCGCTGCGAAGTTCCACGTCTCGAGCCCGAGATTCATCCATGTCCCACGCCAAAGAGTTCGACGAATACGGCCACAAGGACCACGGTCACGTGATCGTGTCCCTGTTCACCCTCCGCTTCGTGCTGGCCGCGCTGCTCATCTGCACGCTCGCCACCTCCGGCGCCGCATGGGTGGAGAACTCCATCGCCGCGGCGTTCCACGTCGAGATCCCGCAGTGGATCAACGCGGCGGTCGCGCTCTCCATCGCGGTCCTCAAGACCGCGCTGGTGGTGATGTTCTTCATGCAGCTCAAGTACGACAACCCCATGAACACGATCATCTTCGTGTTCACCATCCTGACGGTCTTCAGCTTCCTCGGCTTCACCGCCCTCGACCTCGGCAATCGCGACACCGTCGATCGCTTCAAGAACCAGTACGTCTACAGCGGCGGAGACCTCACCATGGGCGGCGCCACCCACACCCTCCAGGAGATTCCCGGCGAGTCCAAGGAGGAGCGAGCGCGTCGAGACAAGGAGTTCCACGCCGACAACGCCGGCGAGTCGATCGTGGACCGCGCCAAGCGCATCGCCCGCGAGGCCGGCACCTACGACCCGCACCACGAGCACCACGCCGAGGAGGGGCAGAGCATCACCGACGCGGGCTACCTCCCGCCCAAGCATGAGACCGATGATCATGTCCTGCTCTCGTCCTCCAACTACAGCCGCCCGGTCACGGGCGTGACGATCCCCGGCCTCCCGGGCTACCGGGCCCCCGAACCCCACCATGGCGCGGCCGAGCACGCCTCCGGCGAACACAAGTCCGAGACCAAGCCCGAGGGCGGCGCCGCCGAGCACGCCGCGCCGAGCAACGAACCGCCCACGGCGCACTGACCAGCTCCGCCTCCACGATCCGACACGGGCGCTCCGCCCGTGTCTTTCTTTCGGCTCCGTCGAATGTCCAAGGGTCGCACGATTTCCTGGCTGCTCGTCATCGTCGCGGCGGCGGTGTTCGTCGTGTCGATCGTTCCGCTCTCCCGGCGCATCGAGGCGTACAACAAATCGGCCGGGTTCCTGAACCTCCACGGCGAGCCCATCAGCTCGCGCGAGCTGAACGTCGAGGGCTTCCCGAAGGGCGCCCTGACAGACGCGCAGATGCCCGACGGCTCCAGCGCCGTCCGGCTGGACTACGCCGGCAAGTCCATCCTGATCCCCGTCAAGGCCCCCGCGGCCGTCAACCTCCCGGGCCTCGCCGCCTACGACGAGTGGCTCAAGGTGCTGGCGATCTACGAGGTCGTGCGCGATTCCGCGGGCCGGCAGGAGCGCAAGCCCGGCAGCGAGCGGCTGATCATCGTCGTCCGGCGCACCCCCGAGGGCTACGACCCGGACAAGGAGGGCGAGGTCCGCCGCACCGAGTGGGTCTTCGACTACTACGACCTGAAAAAGGACGGCACGGTGGAGCAGTACGCCCGCCGCTGGCCGCGATCCCTCCGCGCCGAGGAGCGGCTCAGGGACGAGGCGGCCGGGCACGCCGACGATCCCGCCCGCATCGCCAGCGCCAAGGCCCTGATCGCGATCCAGCCGCTCAAGGACCGCACGATCGAGCACTTCGCGGCCATGCACGTCATCCCCAAGCTCGCCGTCCCCGACTATAAGTTCAACGACACGGCGTTCCGCTTCGCCGTGCTCGGCTGGCCGCTGCCCGCGGCGATGTGCTCCGTGCTCGTGTTCACCTGCGCCCTCGTGTTCGCGATCGCGCCGCGCCGGAAGAAGCAGGCCAGCGCCCAATGAAAAACGCCCCGGGTTTCCGGGGCGTTCGCGTCTGCACGATCTGCGATTCGCTCACTTCATGAAGTCTTCGTTCTGCGTGCTGGCCGGCTTGGCCGGGGTCTTGACCATCGGCGTGCTCTCGATGGTGTTCATCCCCATCGAGCGGAACGGCTTGGTCAGGTAGACCTCCACGCGCCGGTTCCGCTGGCTCTTGCCGCCGGGGCCGTTGGCCTCGATCGGGTCGAACTCGCCCCGCCCGCAGGCCTCGCCCCGCTCATACGCGAACCCGTTGGCGTGCAGTTCCTTGAGCACCGCGATCGCCCGGTGGCACGAGAGGTGCCAGTTGGTCGGGTGCTCGCGGGCCACGTTGCGGATCGGCTGCGCATCGGTGTGCCCGACCACGCGAACGTCGTAGCCCCGGGCGGTGGTGTTCAGGATCTGCGCGAACTGCTGGAGCGTCGATCGCGCCGTGTCCTTGAGCTTGTCCGAGCCCGAGTCGAATGTCACGTCCGACTTGAAGCGGATCAGGCCCCGCTGCGGGTCGTACTCGAGCACGTCCGGGTGCTCCGCGGCCATCGCCGCCAGCGCCTGGTTGGTCTCGCTGTCGAGCGCGATGTTGCCGAAGTTCACGCCCGCCAGACGCTTCTCCATGTCGTCCAGCTGGCTCTGCATGTTCCCGCGACCGGCACGCAGGTCGGCGATCATCGTCTGCATCTGCGACATCGTCTTGTCGCGCCCGGCGATGCCGTCCTGCAGCTGCTGGTTCAGCGTGTGCAGCGACTGGTTGTCCTGCGCCAGCTTGGTGTTCTGCTCCTGCAGGGCGCGATTCGCATCCAGCAGGGCCGTGTTGTTTCCGGTGCACCCGCCGAGGGTGAGTCCGAGCAGGCCGATCACGCCCGCGCACAGTGCGACCTTGACGCGCCCGATCCGGCGCGCCATATCCATGGTGTTCTTCATCATCCGTGTCACTCCCATGTCCTTGGGTAAGAGGGCTTCCATTCCAATGCGTGGCACAGGATACACCAAATCCTGGTGATCCGCACGCATCCGGTGCAATGATGTTGGCTCTCGCCCCCACGCGATCGTGGCGATGTCGTTTATCGACGGTTCGAGTTTCGCCGCATGAGCACCCCGCGCCCCACCCTGATCCGCATCGACGCGCACGCCATCGCCGATGCCGGCGGCGTCCGATGCGGCAGTGGGGGGATGTCGGTTCTCGTCGAATACCGGCCGGAAAGGGCGTCGAGGTTCCCCTGGCGCATCCTGGCGGCAGGCCCAACGGCGGAAGTCGCTCAGCACGAAGCCAATCGTTCTCCGGCGATGCGAATCGCCAGCCGCCCCGGATGCCTGCTCATTCCGGGGATGGTCAACGCCCACACCCACCTCGACCTGACGCACATCGGCCCTCGCCCCCACGACCCGGAGCTCGGCTTCGGACCCTGGGTCGGCATGATCCGGGACAACCGCCGAACGACCGCCGAGGGCGTTTCAGAGTCCGTCGATCAAGGGGCAGCACTCTCCCTGCGTGCCGGAGTGGTCGCCGTCGGCGATATCGCGGGCGCTGTGGCCGGTCGCGCCTCCCTTTTGGCCGTAGAGGCCCTCAAGAACACGCCTCTTTCGGGTGTATCGTTCATCGAGTTCTTCGCCTTCGGACCGCGCGAGCACCTCGCGCTGGCCTGGCTGGATGAGGCGGTGAGGGAAGCAGGACGCCGCGGCTGGCTCGCCGATCCTCTGGCTCCGGTGCAAGTGGGAGTGCAGCCGCACGCCCCGTACAGCGTGAGCCCGAACGCCTATCTCGCGGCGGCCCCGGGGTTTGCAGGCCGATTCTGCACCCACCTCGCCGAAAGCCCCGAGGAGCGGCGTTTCCTCACTCGCGCCGAGGGCCCCCTGCGCGAGATGATCGAATCCCTGGGCTTGTGGACGGCGGATGCGGAGCGTGTGCTTGGAAAGGCCTCCAGCCCGATCCAGCATGTCCGTGAGAACGCTCTCCGGCGGGTGTCGCTCGTGGCCCACGTCAACGATGCATCGGATGACGATCTGGACCTGCTAGCAGAAGCGGGAGTCTCTGTGGCATATTGCCCGCGCGCATCCGCCTATTTCGGTGCCGAGCGGCACTTCGGCCCGCATCGCTACCGCGAGATGCTCGCCCGCGGCATCAATGTCGCTCTCGGAACGGATTCGATCGTGAACCTGCCGCCCGAGGCAACCCAACGGGGGATCAGCATCTGGGATGAGATGCGATTCCTGCACGCTCGTGATCAAACCGATCCGCTGGTGCTCTTGAGGATGGGTACCAGGAACGCCGCGAAAGGACTGGAGTTGCCGTCCGGGGCCTTTGAGATTCGAGACAGCCACAACATTGCGGGGCTTGTCGCCGTAGATACGTCGCCCGATCGGGGTAAGGAAAACCCGCTCGAATCGGCATTGAGGAGCGTTGCGGAGCCGGAATTGCTGCTGCACAGCACCGATTCCTGTCTGACAGGCGTGCGATGAAGCGAGCACTCACGTATTGTTCGGTGTGCAGCGCCGCCGTCGTCCCGTCTGGACCCCCAAGCGGCAATGACCGGAGTCTCCC
>DASZWV010000110.1:0-5193 GCA_035546115.1 Phycisphaerales bacterium | reverse complement strand
CTCGCTCGGCGAGCAACAGGGATGGGCGACGGCCATCGACACCCGCACGAACCGGAAGTTCCTGTCGCTCACCGACATGCTCGGGCGCACGGGCAAGCCGCCGCCCAAGCCCGACCCCACGGCGATTCCTCCGGCCGAACCGGTCAAGCCTCTGCCCCCGGCGCGGTGGGCGTGGTGCGGGCAGATCATGGGGAGCTCGTCGCGGGCGGCGTACGACGCGATGTGCGCGGCGTTCCTTCTTCCGGAGCGTGCCTGGCTGTTCGACGGGTACGAGGCCACGGGACGCTGGAACGAGTTCGACATGACTCGGGCGGCGAGCGCTCTCGAGCGAATCGGCATCGCCTCGCTGCTCGACGATGCGCCGTCGGGCAAGGGCATCGCGGAGTTTCGCGCCCGCGCGGCGGGCCAGCGGCCCGGCGCGCCGGACGCGGGGATGGGCGTTGATGCGGGCTTGATCGCCATCAACACCAAGGGCAATCCGGACTTCTTCGATCTTTCGCCGGGGCAGGGCAAGCCGGTGGATGCGCCCATCCTGCACCGGCCCGCGATGCTCTACCTGGTGCACTCGTTCTCCGCGGCCGCGCCCACCAGCCGGCAGACGGTGGGCGGCGTGTGGCTGGATCGCGGGGTGTACGCGTACCTGGGCTCGGTCGAGGAGCCGTTCCTGCAGGGCTTCGTGCCGACGCCGGACGTGATGGCACGGCTGGCGGGCGGGATGATCTGGGGGGCCGCCGTGCGGCTGGACAACTTCGAGGCATGGAAGCTCGCGGTGTTCGGCGACCCGCTGATCACCTTCGGGCCGCAGGGACAGCGGACGGAATCGGTCCCGCTCCCGCTCGAGGGCGTCGAGGATGTTGCGAGCGCGCTGCCGAACCAGTTGCGCTCGAAGGACTACCTGGGCGCGATGTGGACGCTGCTGCTCACCGGGCGCGACAAGGACGCCGACCGGCTCCTCGCGGCGATCGCCGCCCGCGACCCGAAGCAGGTGGACACCGAGGTGGCTCTGGCGGGCGTCACGAGCGCCTTTCTCGTCGGCGACTATCCGACGTTTCTGACGGCCGCGGCCGGCTGCAAGCCCGCCCTGCTCGATGCGGCCCGGGTTCGCCGCAACGGTTTGGGGGAGGTTCGCGACATGGTGTGGCAGGCGATCTGGGCGCACTCGGACCACCCGACGCGCCAGGAGACGGACCTGCTGGCCGACCTGATCCGCCCGGAGAACGAGGCGAGGGATGTGGACGAACTGCGGCAGATGCTCGACCGAGTCTCGAAGTGAACGGCCGGCCCCGCACGGCCGATACAATCCGCCATGCCGACGTACGTGTACGAACTGCTGGACAAGAAGGGCGAGCCGACGGGCGAGACGTTCGAGCACGTCCAGTCGATGAAGGACGCCCCGCTGACCAAACAGCCCGAGACGGGCAAGCCATGCCGCCGGGCGATCGTGGCCCCGAACATCGCGGGGAACTGGTCGCCGCTCAAGACGGCGGGGAAGCTGAGCAACAAGAACCTCGAGCGGCTCGGCTTCACGAAGTATGAGCGGAAGGGGAAGGGGTACATGGAGCGGACGGCGGGCACGGAAGGGCCGCGCTCGGTCTCGCTGGACGACTAGGGGGCTTTCCGGTATTCTGGGCGGGTGCGGCTCATCGGCTGGATCATCGTCCTGACCGCGGCCCTTGCGCTCGTGCCCGCGGCGCGAGCGGAGGTGCGATTCCCGGCGCGCCCGACCGATGGGACCGTTCTCGACGGCGCGTCGATGCTCGACGGCGGCGACCTGGACACGGTTCGCGCCCTCGGCGCGGCGCTGGTGCGCGACAAGGGCTTTCCGCTCGTCGTCGTGACGATCGACTCGCTGGCGGATTACGACGCCTCGAGCATGAGCATCGAGTCGTACGCCCGGCGGCTGTTCGACACGTGGGGCGCGGGCCGGCCCGACCAGAACTACGGGATTCTGCTCCTGGTCTCGCGGGGCGACCGCAAGGCCCGCATCGAGCTTGGCGCCGCGTGGAGCCATGGCCACGACCAGATCTGCCAATCGATCATGGACGACCTGATCCTGCCCAACTTCCGGGCGGGACGGTTCTCCGAAGGAATCCGGGTCGGCGCGCAGGCGCTCGACAAGATGGGCCGCGGCGAGGAGATCCCGTCGCGCCCGATCGCCCAGAGAGCCGGCGACACCGCGCGCTCGTTCTGGACCAAGGTGCGCCACAACCTGACGCTCCTGCTCCTGTTGCCGGTCCTGGTGATCTCCTCGATCTACAACCGGATCGTGTACGGCACATGGAGCAATCCGAACAGCTCCGGCTCGGGCGGTTCGGGCGGCGGCGGATTCGGGGGCGGGTTTTCCGGCGGTGGAGGCGCCTCGGGATCATGGTGAGCGCGCGACACATTCTCGACAGGGCGGATCGCGAGCGCATCGAGCAGGCGATCGCGGATGCGGAGCGACACACCAGCGCCGAGTTCGTGGTGATCGTCGCCCGACGCTCGGGACGCTACGACCGTTCTGAGGACGTGTTCGGGCTTGTTCTCGGGTTGCTCGTGCTGGTCGCGGCCGCGCTGCTCTGGCCGGGGCCCAGGGCGCCGGGCTCGTGGGACACGACGCTGAGGCTGCCGCTCGGCGTGCCGCTCGCGACGCTTCTGGTCGCGGCGGGCTTCTTTGTGGGGGTGGTGCTCTCGACCAGATTCCCGCTGCTGGCGCGCCCATTCCGCACCAAGGGCGAGATGGCCGCCGAGGTGCGCCGGCGCGCATCGGACTGCTTCGCCGACTTTCGCGTTCGGGACGGTCAGGGTTGCGGCGTGCTGATCTACGTCTCGCTTCTGGAGCGGACGGTGTGGATCACCGCCGACGACACCGTCTCGGCCAGTGGCGGAGCGACGGCGTGGCCCGGCGTGCGAGACGCCGTCGTCCGCGGGCTTGCGGGCGGCTCGCTCGCGGATGGCCTGTGCAACGGGGTGCGCGAGGCGGCCGAGAAACTTGCGAAACTCGTGCCCCCGACACCGACGCCGCGGAATCGTCTGCCGAACACGCCCTACGAGATTCCCTGACCTCTTCGGAAAGCCTCAAAGTGCGGGCGACAGGAGTTGAACCTGCACGGCCTTGCGGCCACGGGATCCTAAGTCCCGCGCGTCTGCCAGTTCCGCCACGCCCGCAACGACGGATTATTGGAAGCCCCGGGCCGGGGCGGTTTCGACGGGGATTCTGGGTGCACGGGGGCGGTTTGGCCCGATCGGGCCGGCGCGGCGGTTCGTATGATCGTTCGGACCCCGAACGGACGATCGTTTGGGAGCAGCCACGCGGCATCGTTCCACGCACCATGGCCACGACCCGACCCAGCCCGGCCGCACTCGGATTCGCACCGTTGGTGTTGCGCCTGGCGCTGGGGGTGCTGTTCACCTGGGCGGGCCTGGTGAAGTGGTTCGGCACGTTTCCCGTGCAGGGCGATGACGCCGCGATTCTGGCGAACATGGGATTGATCGATCGGCCAAGCGCGGGGGCGCCCGCGGCCGCGCCGACGACGGCGCCCTCGCCGGCAAACCCGCTTCCGCCCGCGCCCAAGCCCGGGTCGAAGCCGCACGCGGCGATTGGTGGCTCGCCGCTGACACTCGCCCAGACGACCCCGCCTGCATCCACAACGCCCCCGACGCCCTCGAGTCCAGCCGGCACCAAGCCTGCGCCGCCTTCTGCGAGCCCGGCGGCGCCGGCGACCGCGGCCGAGTTTCCCGAGCCGGTGCAGTGCCGCGGCGCCTGGATGATCGCGCTGGTGGTCCACCACGCGTCGCACCCGGAGGCGGGGAAGATGGCGCTCTGGCCGCGATGGTTGGGCGATGGGACGTGGCCGGGAGTGTTCGCGGTGGTGGTGCTGGCGTGCGAGTTCGGCGGGGGGGTGCTTGTGTTGCTCGGGCTGTTCACGCGGCTCGGCGCGCTCGCGGTGATGAGCGTGATGCTTGGCGCGATGTGGCTGACGCAGTTCGGGCCCGCGATGCAATCGGGGAGCGCGGTCCTCGGGTTCCTGCCCGATCACGGCTGGAAGGATGGGGCCGCGTGGCAGACGCTGATCGTCCAGGGGCTCTCGCTGGCCTCGGCGATTGCGCTTGTGTGCCTGGGCTCGGGCGCGCTCGCCGTTGACCGAGTTCTCTCGGCGTGCCGCACTGTGTCCCCCAGCAGGCCCGCGCCGAGCAGGCAGGCGACTGACTCGGCCCCACCCAGGGGAGGCGCCGGTGCACGCTGAGCGCGCGAAAGCCTCCGCTTCGGCGGGCGCGCGACGAGCGCGTCTTCCGACGCGCACGGTGTCGCTCGCGCTGAGCGTGGTTATCCACGCGGGGCTGATCGTCACGCTGGCCGCGGTCGTGTGGACGACCGTCGCGCCGCCCATCCCCGGGGCCGGAGGCGGGGGCGTGGCGGGGGCGAAACTGAGCCTGGAGAACTCGGCGGTCGCCAAGGGCGAATCCGGCACGCGCGAGAGCGTTCGCTCGTCTTCGACATCCGAATCGCCCCATCCGCTCGTCGGATCTCTGGAGCCCGTGCTGACCGGAAGCGCCGAGGATTCGGCGCCGCTGAAGGGCCTGACGAGCGCCGCCGCCGGAGGGACCACCGGGGACTCTTCCGGAGCGCTCTCCACCGGCTCGCTGCTTGGCTCGAGCGCCCTTCTGGGGACGCCCGACTCTTCGGCGCCGGCCGCCCTGGCTCCCTCGGGCGGCGAGGAGAGTGTCACGTTCGGCGGACTCGGGGCGGCCCACGTCGGCTCGGTCGTGTACGTCGTCGACTGCTCCGGGCCGATGGTGACGTCGCTCCCGATCGTGATGGCCGAGCTGCGCCGCTCGGTGAACAAGCTCACGCCCTCGCAGCGATTCGGCGTGGTGTTCTTCCGGCGTATCGGCGATGATGGGACGGGCGCCGAGTCCTTCGCGCCCGTGCTCGTGCACGCCACCCAGAGCGTGAAGGAACTCCTCGACACGTGGATCGGCCGGATCGAGCCGGCGGGGCGCTCCAGCCCGCTCGCCGGGCTCGAGCTGGCGCTGTCGCTCAAGCCCGACGCGATCTTCCTGCTCTCGCGCTCCATCCAGCGCTCGGGCGGGAATGTCTGGGAGCTTGGCCTGGAGGCGACCATGGCGCGCCTGGAGGAACTCAACCCGGTGCGCTCGGTGCTGGGGGGCGGGCGGCGCGGCGTGCTCATCCAGACCATCCAGTTTCTCGAC
>DASZWV010000109.1:0-5415 GCA_035546115.1 Phycisphaerales bacterium | reverse complement strand
CAACACCACGCCGCTCCCGGCGAAGGTGTACGCGAACGAGGGGATCGCGCAGCTGGTGTTCCTGAAGGCCGATCGCGTGTGCGCGACGAGCTATGCGGACAAGGCGGGGAAGTATCAGGATCAGAGTGGGTTGACGTTGCCCAAGGTTGACTGACGGCGCGGCCCGGAGCGGCCGCGGGGAGTTGCCGGCGGCCTGCGGAGCGCTTGCCCCCGGACGGATGGACGAATCACGGCGGCTCTCAAGCCGCACAGTTTGGCGGGACCGGAAGTGAAAATTACACGCAAGTTCACGGTGCAGGGACAGGATCCGTTTGCCAGCGTGCGCTGGGTCAAGCGGTCCAGCAAGATCACCAACCCCGACGGCTCGGTCGTCTTCCAGATGGATGACGCCGAGGTTCCGGAGACCTGGTCGCAGCTCGCGACCGACATCATGGTCTCCAAGTACTTCCGCAAGGCGGGGGTGCCGCTGGCGGGCAATCCGGGCCAGACCGGCCCGGAGAAATCCGCCAAGCAGGTGATCCACCGCCTCGCCGGGTGCTGGAAGCACTGGGGCGAGAAGCACCACTACTTCGATGCGCCGAACGATGCGCAGGCGTTCTATGACGAACTCGTGCACATGCTCGTGCACCAGATGGCCGCGCCCAACTCGCCGCAGTGGTTCAACACCGGCCTGAACTTTGCGTACGGCATCACCGGCCCTGCGCAGGGGCACTTTGTCCCGGATCCGCACACGGGCAAGGTCGATCTGGCGAAGGATGCGTACACGCACCCGCAGCCGCACGCGTGCTTCATCCAGAGCGTCACCGACGACCTGGTGAACGAGGGGGGCATCATGGACCTGTGGGTCCGCGAGGCCCGGCTGTTCAAGTACGGATCCGGGACGGGGACGAACTTCTCCACGCTGCGCGCCGAGAACGAGAAGCTCTCCGGGGGCGGCAAGTCCAGCGGGCTGATGTCGTGGCTGAAGATCGGCGACCGCGCGGCCAGCGCGATCAAGAGCGGCGGGACCACCCGGCGCGCCGCCAAGATGGTCTGCCTGGACATGGACCACCCGGACATTCTGAACTTCGTGAACTGGAAGGTTCGCGAGGAGATCAAGGTCCAGGCGATGGTCGAGGGGATGAAGGCGATTGCGGGCAAGAAGGCCTCCGCGGCCGACGCGATGACCATCGGCGAGACGGCCCAGAAGCTCGGGCTCAAGCTCGACTACGACTTCAACGGCGAGGCGTACCTGACCGTCAGCGGGCAGAACTCGAACAACTCGGTGCGCATCCCGGATGCGTTCTTCGACGCCCTCGACAACGACGCCGAGTGGCAGACCTATGCCCGCACGAGCAGGAAGGTCGCCAAGACCTTCCGCGCCCGCGACATGTGGGACCAGATCGGCTACGCCGCGTGGCGCTGCGCCGATCCGGGCGTGCAGTTCGATTCGACGATCAACGCCTGGCACACCTGCCCGGGCGGCGGGCGGATCAACGCATCCAATCCGTGCTCCGAGTACATGTTCCTCGACAACACGGCCTGCAATCTCGCCTCGATCAACGTCCTGAAGTTCTACAACGCCCAGACGCGCAGCTTCGACGTTGACGCCTATGAGCACGCGATCGACCTGTGGACGATCGTTCTCGAGATCAGCGTCCTCATGGCGAGCTACCCCTCCGCCGAGGTCGCCCGCCTGAGCTACAAGTACCGCACGCTCGGCCTCGGCTACGCCAATCTCGGGGCCATGCTCATGCAGGCCGGGATCGCGTATGACAGCGAGGAGGCCCGCGCGGTCTGCTCCACGCTCACGGCCATCCTCACCGGGCGCGCCTACCGCCAGTCGGCCTACATGGCCGCGCAGCTGGGGGCGTTCGAGGGGTACGAGGCCGACAAGGCGAACATGCTGCGGGTCATCCGGAACCACCGGCTCGCGGCCCACGGCGTGCCGCGCCAGGCCGGCAACTTCGAGGGCCTCCGCACCCCCCCCGTTCCGATCAACCACGAGATCATCAACACCGGGCGTGTCCCGATCGACAACGCCGACGACCTTCTGGACCACGCCGTTCGCGCGTGGGACGACGCCCTGCTGGCCGGAGAGAAGTACGGATATCGCAACGCCCAGGTCACCGTGATCGCCCCGACAGGGACGATCGGCCTGCTCATGGATTGCGACACGACGGGCATCGAGCCCGATTTCGCCCTCGTGAAGTTCAAGAAGCTCGCCGGGGGCGGCTACTTCAAGATCGCCAACGACTCGGTCGAGCCCGCCCTGCACGCCATGAAGTACTCGGCGGTGCAGACCAAGGAGATCCTGACCTATCTGCTCGGCACGCTGGATGTGGGTGCCGCCACGCTCCGCGTGGCGTCTTTGGAACCCCACGCGGAGCGTGGGGGTACCCGGGAGGTCTCGTTCAAGGACTGGCTCATCTCCAAGGGGCTCAACGAGTCGGACATCCAGACGATCAACAACGCCCTCCCCGGCGTCTTCGAACTGGCCTTCGCTTTCAACGCGTGGACGCTGGGCGATGCCGCGATGACCCGGCTCGGGATCGACCCCGAGATGGCCAAGAACGATCCAGGTTTCAACCTTCTCCGCGAGCTCGGGCTGTCGCGTGCCGACATCGAGGCCCTGAACGAGGTCATCTGCGGCCGCCAGACGGTCGAGGGTGCGCCCCACTTGAAGCCCGAACATCTACCGGTCTTCGACTGCGCCAACAAGTGCGGCAAGCATGGCGTCCGCTTCATCGCCCCACAGGGCCACATCCGGATGATGGCCGCGGCCCAGCCGTTCATTTCCGGCGCGATCAGCAAGACGATCAACCTCCCCAACGACGCGAGCATCCAGGACATCAAGGACTGCTACCGCCTGTCGTGGGAGCTCGGTCTGAAGGCCAACGCGTTGTATCGCGACGGGTGCAAGCTCAGCCAGCCGCTGAGCTCGACGAGCGACGATGCCGCGGCCAAGGAGGAGGCCGAAGCAAAAAAAGAGCCGATGGTCGAGGTCAAACCACTCCCGGCGGCGAGTGCGACGCCTGCGGTGGAGACGCCTGTCCCGTCTACTACGGTCGGTGAGCAGCCGATCGCCCCGCCGCCCGTGCCGGCGCCGCCGGAGGTGCGGATCGTCGAGCGGCCGATGCGCCGCCGCCTGACGGACACGCGGGCCTCGATCACGCACAAGTTCAACATTGCCGGGCACGAGGGATACCTCACCGTCGGCCTGTACGAGGACGGGATGCCGGGCGAGCTGTTCATCACGATGGCCAAGGAGGGGTCGACCATCGGCGGGCTGATGGACTCGCTGGGCACGGCGGTCTCGGTGGCCCTGCAGTACGGCGTGCCGATCGAGAGCCTGGTGAACAAGTTCACGCACCAGCGGTTCGAGCCGGCGGGCATGACGACCAACCGCGACATCCCGTTCGCCAAGAGTCTGGTGGACTACATCTTCCGCTGGATGGGGATGGAGTTCATCCCGGGCTATCGCGAGGCCAACGCGCCGAAGCGCTCGGGCGGAGTGGGGGGCATGGCGGATTCGACTTCCGCCGATGATTCGACCGATGAACTGGTCGGCGATCGTTTCTTCGATCCCGCTTCCCACGCACCGTCCCGGGCGATGACCGGCCCGGCGGCGAACAGGCTCGGGCAGGATGATGCCGAGCGGGATGCGGGTGATCACACTGCGGGTCTGGAGGACCGTGCATCGTGGAACACACACTCAAGCGTTCGCGCAAGCAGTCATCAGCACGCCCCGGCGACGACGCCCGCGGGTCCCGGCGCTCCGGGCGGCGCACCCGGCGTGCACGTGCGCCGAAGCGTCGTGGTTGCGACGCACTCGAGCGTCGCGGTGGCCGAGGCGACGGGCGCGGGGGCGGTGGGGGGCGGGGGAGGGGCGTCGGTGAGCGTGGCGCGCTCGTCGGCGGCCAGCGCCACGGTGTCGGCGCTCTCGATGGCGATGCGCAACAACCAGGAAGATGCGCCGGCCTGTGATGGGTGCGGCGCGATCACCGTCCGCTCGGGCACCTGCTACAAGTGCCTGAACTGCGGGGCGTCGATGGGATGTTCGTGATTGAACTCGACCGCCGCGGGCCATGTCGCCCGCGGCGTTGTCTGCTCGAGAGTCCCTTTGCAGGAGGAGAACGAGCCCGGCCGCGCCCGACAGCGCCGAGCAACCAGCACCGAGCACGCGGCACAACCTGATAGCACCCCCCGGGCCGACTTGAGCGGTCCGGCGCGAGCGCGGAGGCCTTCGGGCGCCGCGATCACGACAGCGGCCAAGCGTGGGGACCGGCGGATCGTTCATCGCGGCGGAAGGAAGCCCCGCCCCGAGCGTGGTCAATGGAATGCCCACGTTTGGATGGTTCGGAATGGACAGACATCGGCGCTTGTCGCCACGGAGGAGTCTTTCCCGGCCAAACGATTCGACGGTTCCCCGCGGCCGCTGGGGCATTCAAAGAGCCTCTTGCGCAAGCGAGAGGTATGCAAGGTCCGCGAGAGCGGGCAACAACCCAGCCTCCCTCCCTTCACCCCCGGGCGCTCTCCCATCGTGCTCGGGGGTCTTTCTTTGAGATGTCGGATGTGGGATGATCGATGTGAGGCCGGTCGCTACGCGCGGCCTGTGACGAACACGTTGAAGCTGTCGTCGATTTCGGTCGGGTCTTCAACGGTCTTGACGTAGAGGTTTCCTTCGGCGTCGGTGGCCGCGGCGGTGCGCGGGTACACGTCCGTGCGTGCGAAGCCCGCCTCGAGCATCGCCTCCCGCAACTCCGGGACCGACCACAGCCGCCAGTCGTAGACGAACGCGTTGATGATGCCGAAGGGCTTGGATGCGCCGGGCGAGCGCACGTCGAAGTGCATCGCGTTCACGACCCGTCCGGTGAACGGATCGGCGGATCGCTGCTCCCAGGAGTAGGTGATCCTGTCCCGCCGCGCCGGGTGCGGTGAGCCGTCGGGGAGCTTCTGCGGCGGGCGGATGCGCTGGTCCAGCATGCCCGTCTCGAAGGCATCGACGCCGCCATAGACATCGCAGATCAGGCAGCCGCCGGGGCGCAGGCGCGAGCGGGCGTGCCGAAGGTACCGCACCAGCCCGCGCCGCTCGTGCAACTCGCAGATGGAGAAGTTGAGCACGGCGATCAGGTCCACCCGCTCGCGCACGCGGTGCACGTCGGCCGTCACAAGGCGCAAGCGAGCATCCTCGCGCCCCAGTCCGCGGGCTTGGGCGATGGTCGCCGGGTCCCGGTCGACGGCGACGGCGCACCCGCGCGCCAGCAGGTCGCACCAGGCCCGCGAGAGTGCCGCTGTTCCGCAGAAATCCTCGCCGAGGATCAGATCCGTACGCGCCGCGGCGCGATGTGAGCGCTGGCCGTCGGCCCAGATCGCCCGAAGCAGGCGGGCATCCCGGGGCGGGTTCTGGGCGCAGAACTCGTAGAGGGAGAACTT